>JACRMS010000033.1 GCA_016214845.1 Nitrospirota bacterium
CTATATATGGCAGCACTGGAACTCGATAAAAAATGGACCATGCCTCTCAGAGGATGGTCTCAAGTCTATTCTCAAATCGCTATATTGTTTGAGGATAGGATACAGTGAAAATTGAACTTACACAGTTAGTGAGACAGTCTCATCGTTCTCCGCATTTAGGAATGCTGTGATAAACTCTGTAGCTGATTGTATATTTATAAGTGATTTTGACGCTTTTTGCGAAGCAACATTTAGTTCATCTATTTTTTTGCCTGCTAAAGAGTTCTTTTTTGCGAGGTCTTCAAACATTTTTTCAGCATTACTTGCTTGCTCTGCGATTAAATCAATTGTCTCCGCTTGGTTTCCAATACGTCGCTTTAATTCAGAGATTACGTCTGCATCCGTTTTAGCTTGTATTTGAGCTGCCTTAATAGAGCCAACATTTTCAATTGTTATCTCAATTAATCGATCGTACAACAAGAAAATCAATCCTAAAAAAGAACTAAAAAGACAAAAGAATATTACTGCTGCTTTGCTTTGTTTACTATAAATACCCCAGAATGCAACGACAAGACTAATAATAAAAAGAGAAATACCAAAATATTTTTCCATAAATTAATCGCATTCCATCACGGATGTCTAACGTATCCCCCAAAAGTGTCCTGTAGCACTCCTTCTCTTTTATGCATCAACAACCCTTATTTATTGATTGCTTGTTTAGAATCATCTTGTGTGTTTTCTACTTCTTTCATTAGTTCAGGAAAATCATCTTGAACGATGTCTGCTTCTTTTTTTATTTCCTTAGACTCAGATTTTCTGGACCATGAAAAAAGAAGAGTAATAAGAGAGATGAAAAATGTTGCAATCACAATCCAGAATGTTAGAGTTCCTCTTATCTGATCTTCAGCACTTGATCGTGTTATTAATTTAACAGAATGGGAAGCCTCGTCAATCAATTCGCCGTTCTTTACATCCCTTATTTCCAATAATAATATCGCCGTATTATCTATTGGAGGCTCTTCAAATCTAATAGATTTAGTCTTAAATTTAAATATTGCATTGCTGTTTGGGCCGACGACCGGAATATCCATTGGCATCAATGTAAATCTGCCTTTTTCGTAACCTGATGCTCCTACCCTGCCACCACCTCGAGTTCGATAATCATATTTAAGAGTGGCATTTACCATAAGTGCTTTTGTAGGCATACTGTCATTGTTATTCAATCTAATTTCCAATTCAACTGGATAGTCATAAATAAAATCATTTACACCAAATCTTAGATACTCAAAAGTAGATGTGTATTCGACGCCTTCTATTTTTAAAGCAGGTAACTTCTGTCCATTTGAGGCGACAACATCAGTTAATTCCATTGTCAAAATTAACATGGACAGGACTGAAATCATAATGTGAATTAAATGGTCTCTCATTAGTTCAATGTTCATTTCCCTTAATTAAAAGCCCGCTCTTGTACATGAATTGCCCCCGCTGTCCGAAGAATTTGGAATTTCTTAAGAGCGTTACTAATTTTACTGCGAGACAAGAAAGAACGCAAGAAAAAACGATGCAGAAAAAATTTGATTGTGATTACTTGAGAACGTCAAGAACAACAGCTTGCAACCCGTTTTAAAACATATTAATATTGTCATAGGCATTTCAATAATTGTCCGGGAGGCAAACACCGATATGCTTAACGTTCCTGTCCCATACGAAAAACTTCTCCTGTTTCAGGAGAGCATCGGCCTTGACAGCAGCGAGTTGAAAAAGCTGGGGCCGTTTAAATCCATCTTTATCAGCAGGAAAAAGGAGTTCGCCGAATATTTCTACGGCGTCTTCCTGGGCATCCCTGAGACTAAACTCATTCTTGAACACGTTCAGACCCCGGGGGTTTTGCGCAAGGCATGGGCGGGCTGGTTCGAGATGCTTTTCAGCTCGACATTGGACAATGAATTCATCGCCCGCCTCTGGAAGATCGGCTTGAGACATGTGGAGGTGAATCTCGACCAGAGATATTCAAACCTCGGCTTTTCCGTGGCAAGACAGTTTTGCCAGAACATCGTGTTCACAGAGGTCCCGCCTGATCAGGCAGGAGCTGTTTCTCAGCTTGTCAACAAGCTGCTGGACTTTTGCCTGTTGATCGAGACAAGCGCCTATATCGAGGCCACCAGCAGATGCGATATAGAGATCATCAAGGGCATCGCTGACAAGATCAGAAACCGCGTGATCGTCATCGGCGGATTCATCAGAAGGCTCCATAAAAAAAGCGACGTGAATGACCCGGCGTATGGTATCTACAACTCTTTGATAATGGAAAGTGTCTCATGCGAGCGCATGGTGTCCGACATCAAAACATACTTTGATATCTATGAAAAAGACCCGAAGATCATGTCCCTCCCGCTTGATAAACTGATCCGGAGCGCCCTTGACAGATTGCAGGTCAGGGAAAAATTCGGCAATGTCAAAATCGACGTGCGCCTTGACGCCTCCGCGCCGCAGGTCCTTGGCGACCGTGAAGAACTTGAGAATGTTTTTTTTCATATTCTTGAAAACAGCCTTGAGGCGGTTGACCGGAAAAACCCGGTCGTACAGGTCTTCTCAATTGTGACTGATGCACTGCCTAACCGCGTCAGGATCGAGATATTCAACACAGGCATTCCTCCGGGCCCCGAAGAGATGGAGAAGATCTTTTCTCCCTTTTACTCAACCAAGCCTCTTGGCACGGGTTTTGGACTCGCCATCGCCAAGTTAGCGTTAAGGAAGAACTACGGTTCAATGACCATTGAGCCCGTGCCGGAAGAAGGGACGAAGGTGATAATGACCTTATCGACACCCTGATATTTGGTTCTCAGCCGCGAATCTCACGAATTGCCACGAATAAAAGATAAAATTATAATTCGTGTTCATTCGTGGAATTCGTGGCTAAACTTTTCTATTCAGTTTTAATTCCTTTTCTCCCAACTCAAGGCCTTTGCGTAATGCTTAAACATTCTTTCGCGTTCTCTGAATTCCTTTGGATGCACCCTGCCCTTGCCGGTCACGCTTTTCATGTCGGCGTGGAGCATCTCATGATAGACCACATACTCAATGTAATAGCGAGGCACCCTTGAGGTATCGAGCACCGGGTTGATCCTTATTATCCCTTCGTCCCTGCTGAAGCTGCCGAGTATCCGCCTTCTGACGGCGCGCCTCGGGCATTTTGCGCCCCATGTGATTCTTGCGGAGACCTTGCCGTCAAAATACTCGCTGTTCACAGAATGATATATATCGGTGAGGTCGTAAAATCTGCCGTCAGTTTTTAGTGTAATGCGCTTTGGCTTCCTCTTAACATATTGCAAATGATCGCTGATAAATCTTCTGATGTGCGGGGTCTTTCCCTTTCTGCGTTTTATCATTCCCGTTATCTCGTCAAGGACCTCATCTCCCGCATTAAGGAACATCCTGTGGAGCCTGACCGAGATGGAATTCCCCCTCGGTCTCATTGAGATCATGCTTGTGGAATTTTCCGTGAAAATAAGCGAGACGGACCTGCCCGCGGCTTTCTCAAAATGAGACCTGAGTGAACATTCATCATGAGAAAAGGGCAATGCTAATTGACTGGTCTTGTCTGCTGCGGAACGGTCTGGCATTGACAAATATTATACAGGTTTATCGTTTGAAATTTTAATGTACAATAAGACGATGTCAGATCAGATGAAAGTAAATATCTTGTTCCCGATAAATGCCAATGCGTTTACGTACCTGGTCCCTGAAGAGATACAAACAAAGATCAAGCCCGGCGCGCGTGTCCTTGCGCCATTTAAGAGGGGGAAGAAGGTGGGGATAGTTCAGAGCACAGAAGACAGAGCACAGAAGACAGAAGTCAGAAGGCAGAAGGCAGAGGTCAGAACAGGACAAAAAGCAGCAGGCACAGGCGTTAAGAAAGAAATTATTCTGAAACCCATTGAGGAAGTGCTTGACGACGGGCCGCTTGTTCCTGAAAGTTTGTTGAAACTGATCGAGTGGACCGGGCAGTATTATATGTCTACCGCAGGTCTGGCATTGAAAAATGCAATTCCGTCAGGGATCTTTGAAGGCAAGAAAGGCGGCAAAGGCAGGATCACTTATGATGATGAAATAAGGCCCGCGGCCATTTTCAATCTCACCTCTGAACAGGAAAAGGCCCTGACCGAAATTAACAAGGCACAATCAGGCGCCTTTCTCCTTCACGGCGTGACCGGAAGCGGCAAGACCGAGATATACCTCCGTGCCATTGAAGCGCTCGGCGATAAAGAGACGATCGTGCTTGTGCCGGAGATCGCCCTCACGACACAGATAATTGACAGGTTCCGCAGCCGCTTCAAAGACAAGGTCGCATTCTTTCACAGCGGACTTTCTCCGGGCGAAAGAATATCACAGTGGCGTAAGATCAGAAACGGCGAGGTCAGGGTCGCCATCGGGGTAAGGAGTGCGGTCTTTGCGCCTTTTAAAAATCTCGGTCTCATCATCATTGATGAAGAGCACGAGGCCTCTTACAAACAGTTTGAGGGCCTGCGGTACAGCGCGAGGGACGTTGCCCTTGCAAGGGCCAAGATAGAGGGGACTAAAATTGTCCTCGGTTCAGCCACTCCTTCTCTTGAGAGCTTCTATCACGCGAAGAAAGGTAAACTCACTTACCTCGAACTGACCCACAGGGTAGAGCGGAAACCAATGCCGCAAGTCGAGATAGTAGACATGACAAAAGAGGAAAAGGAGTCCCTGTCATATTCAAAAAAACTGCTTGGTGTTTTAAAGGAGGCCCTCGCAAACGGCCATCAGTCCCTCATTTTGCTCAACAGGCGCGGATACTCACCTTTTCTCATGTGCGTGGATTGCGGCTATACGTATAAATGCCCGGCGTGCAGCATTACTCTCACCTATCACAAGGACACAAAGACGCTGAACTGCCATTACTGCAATTCATTTCTGGAACCGCAGGATGTCTGCCCTCAATGCAAGGGAGCGAAGATAAAATACATTGGGCTTGGCACGCAAAGGATCGAAGAAGAGCTTCAGGTCCTTATACCTGAGCTTGTCCTGAAAAGGATGGACCGGGACACCACGAGAAAAAAACTCTCGCATTACAGGATAGTGAAGGACATGGAGGGGAAAAAGATCGACGTGCTTCTTGGCACTCAGATGATAGCAAAGGGGCATGACTTCCCGGACGTGACGGTTGCCGCCGTGGTGTTTGCGGATGTGGCATTGAACCTGCCTGACTTCAGGTCGTCGGAGAGGACCTTCCAGTTATTCACACAGCTTGCGGGAAGAGCTGGACGCGGCGATGCCCCCGGAAAGGTATTCATACAAACTTACGAGCCGCAACATTATGTCTTTAATTATGTTTGCGATCATGACTACATCGGGTTCTATCAAAACGAAATAGAGATGAGAAAGGAGCTGTCCTACCCTCCGTTCAGTAAACTGATAAGGATCGTTTTCAATTTCAAAAGCAAAGATACCGCAAAGAAGATAATGAAAGATGTCTCAGCGAGAACTGCAAAGATAAGGGTCCCCGACATCACAATCCTCGGCCCTGCGCCTGCCCCGGTTGAAAAGATCAGAAATTACTGGCGGTGGCATCTCATCCTGAAAGGCAAGAATTCCAAGTCCCTCCGTCAGGCCGCGTCCGCTGTTTTGGAGACAATAAGAGATATAAAAGAAATAAAAATCGATGTGGACGTGGACCCGATAAACCTTTTGTGAGGGTATAGAATGATGGATGCGATTAGACGGTTTGTCCATAAACTCAAACATTGAACTGTCATTCCCGCAGTCTGTTGAGCGGGAATCCAGTTTTTTTTATAAGTTCTGGATGCCCGATTACTAACTTCGGGCATGACGAAAATAAAAAAAGTCAGTTTATGGACAGACTCTAAGTAGCCGGGCCGCTATGATTAATATCATATTTGCTCAAAAATTATCTTGATAATAATAAATATGATAAAAAGAGCGGCGTCGATAACAGCGGTTTTAATTATCTTCATTCAACTACTTGCCTGTTCCTTTGACTTAGGGAACAAAAGCGTAGCGCCCGCACAACAGGTGAACGTCCTTGCGGGCCCCGAATTCGGGACCGCACCTTTGACTGTGCAATTCAATGCAGCAGGGCCTGCTGTCAGCAGCGGAGGCACGGTATCCTATCTATGGAACTTTGACGACGGCAGGACTTCAACAGAGGCGTCGCCGCAGCATACATTCAATTATAAGGGGACCTATATGATTGCCCTGACTGTTACCGGAGCAAGTGGAGTAAAGGACACGGGCTGGGTGGTTATTATAGTAAATTAACCAGCTACACTTCTTCGTCGACCAAGTGTCTTTTTTCTTCGAGGTATTCTTCAAGCTTGTGTAATTTGCCGTGCAGGAAATCCCGGATTTTTATCAGATTGCCTTTTACATCCGGCAAGCTGCCTTCCCTCTGGACCACCTTGCCTTTAAACTCCGATAAAAGCTTTGCGTCGGGGGGGATATAAAAATGCAGCACAACCTCCGCGCCTTCAGGCAGGGGGTCATCGGTTTCTACAAACACTTTCCCTTTGCTTGTATTAAGAAGGAAATTCGGACACTCCACCGGCACAGCATCGCCGTATTTAATTGCCAGGCATAGGGGGAAATGGACATGTTTTGTTTCCCTTGTGTCCCGGAAATATTCTTCAGCCTTGCCATTCTTATCTATGAAATACTTGTCCATAAAAATTAGTAACGAGTAATAAGTGTTGTCCATAAACTCAAACATTGAACTGTCATTCCCGTAGTCCGCTGAGCGGGAATCCAGTCTTTTTTATAAGTTCTGGATGCCCGATTACAGCCCCACGATTACGAAATTCGGGGGCAGACTTCGGGCATGACGAAAATAAAAGAAGTCAGTTTATAAGCGCTCACTATTTTATCTGCTTTCTCTTTTCCTCCAGTTCGACGTCGATGTCTTTTAATTGCTTCAGCTTTTCAGTTATCTTTTCATTTTCGCTTTCAAGTTCCTTGTTGGCGCTTTCAAGCTTTCTGATCTCTCTTTCAAGACCTTTGTTCGCGTTATGAAGATCATTGTTCGCGCTCTCAATATCAGAAATCCCTTCACTTAACCTTTCCGCCTGGTCTTTCAACTCTTCATTCCGGCCGGAGAGCCTTACAATCTCTTCAAGCATGCGGCGCCAGTTTTTAATAAAGCCGTCCCTGCCGTATTTGGGATTTTGCGACTCAAACGTCTTGAGCTCATTTAATGCCCTGGGGTAATCAGGCGCCGGGTTTCTGTAATGTGAAAAGAGAAAGGCAAGCTTAAGATGCGCATTCACAGCGAAGTCTCCATCCGTCGGTTTTTTTGCCGCCTCCAATAACCATTCAATCTCTTTCTGAAATCCCGCAGACTTCAAAGTCCTGTACTCCGCGTAAAGGGTATCGGAGGGCATTTCCTTTTGAATGCTTATCACGGTGCATTGAGACGCAGATACTGCTAACAGGAGCAGAACGGCTATTCTGATGCTATTAATAAATTCGGACATTTCGTATCCTGTGCTAAGCCGTGTGTTTTGGGAAACGGATAACATTTTCATCCTGGCCCGGCCGGCTGGCACCTTGTCTCCTTTCAGTTACCCATATACTGCGTGGAATGGATTTCGCGTAATGCTTCAGCTCGGCGGCTGTTTCCCCAAGCTTGATCTGATTTATAAGTTCATTCTGCTGCCTGGTAATTACCGCGATTGAGATTGTCATTATTGAAAATTGCATCTCAACGTCCTGACGGTTTTTACTGGTGATAAAACCGCGCTTCAGGTCCCCTGTGTCGTAGTATTGCACGATTTTCTTGTCAAACCGTTCGATGATCCTCTCGCATACGCCTGCGTAGTTGTTTAACGAAGTTATGAAAACAAAGTCGTCTCCCCCTATATGCCCGATGAAGTCCCCTTGCGTTCCGGCCTCAGAGACTACTTCTTCTATTATCCTCGCGGCTGCCTTGATCACTTCGCTGCCTCTGGCGTAACTGTAACAGTCATTAAATGCCTTAAAGTTGTCAAGGTCCACGAAACAGAACGCCGCGCCTGAGCTTGTGGAGAGGCGGTTTGTAATTTCATTTTCTACCGCAATTCCCCCGGGGAGGTGCGTGAGAGGGTTTGTGTCGAGATATACAGCCTCAAGCCGCTTAAGCCTTTTTGCCATTTCAGTAAATGATTGAGAGAGCTCCCCGAATTCGTCCCTGTTATTGACATCGGAGATATATTCAAAATCACCTTCGGATATTTTATGGGCCGCCTGTTTCAATTGAGACACCGAGCGTGAAATATTACGGGTTATCAGCAGGGCCGTGCTGATGCTCAGTATGATCCCGGCGCCGCACAATATACCCGCTACCCTGAAGGCCGTGGAGCCGATTTGTTCGGTTTTGTGCATTTTCCTGTGCTGAACGCCTTTTGCCTGAGAAGATACGTCTTTGATAAGGGAGATAATCTCATTCTGTTTCTGCTGGATCTGTCCGTTATAGACTTCTACGGAGGCCGACGAAGAGACTGTAAGGACCATGTTGCTGTACTCTTCATGAGCGGACGCGAGACGTTCTAAATATGAATTGTATTCGACTGAAAGGGCGCGGATTTCTCCCAGCATCCTGTTGAATTCCAGGTTTCTTTCACGGAACAATGCGAGCATCTCGGAACTTTTTAAAATAAAATACCTCCGGGCATACAGTTCCTCGGCGAAAATATTGTCGATCATCCTGTTAGTTGTTTCAATCACCTGCACGTCTTCGCGGACAATGCTCTCGTTTATCCTGTTCAGCCTCTCAAGGCTTGAAAGGGCAAAGACTGAAATCAAAATAATAAGGAATGTAAGGGTAAGGTATCCGTAGAGGATCTTCTTGACAATACTGAGCCGGAACAAATTCTTAAAGAACCCTTTTTTTGAAAAATCCCGGTCTTTATCTGTTTCAGCACTCATTGTTAATAAACTCTCCTGCATATTATAACCTACTTTCACTCAAGCTCAAAAAAAATGAGCCGGCCTCTATAGTCGGCTCATTATATTTTTTCGGACATCTCACAGAGCTAAGCGGCCTTCATCTTTTCTATTATGTCCTTTTCCTTGACTTTCATATTGTGAATCTTTTCAGCATGTTGCCGTACAAGCTCTATAATCTCCTTTTCATCGTGGCTCCTTATCATGAAACCACATGTCGGGTCGCATTCAACTTTTTTCAGTGTCTCCGCCATACGATCACCTCCTGTTCACATTGCAACCGTCTCTGATTAAAATGTATCACAAATTTCTTCTTTGTCAAGAAAGTGTATAAGTCAAGACATATGCTTGACACGAAGCGGATTCGTTGATAGCATTTGTTTATGGAAACACCATTGCAAATTGTTTTGCG
Source organism: Nitrospirota bacterium (assembly GCA_016214845.1). Classification (NCBI taxonomy): domain Bacteria; kingdom Pseudomonadati; phylum Nitrospirota; species Nitrospirota bacterium. Next base: position 9,350 of record JACRMS010000033.1, read on the forward strand.
CGATGTCGATCTCTACAAAGAGAGCCTCGATGAAGAGATCAAAAAATGGTCTGCCAAGCTTGAAGAATATCATCCCCGGATCATCAGTTGCCGGGTTGTTGTGGAGCGTCCTCACAAGAGCAGCCACAGCGGAAATTTGTTTAAGACCACCATAACGTTAAACGTGCCCGACAAGCAGATAGTTGTTAGCCGTGAACACCCTCTTCACCACAGTCATGAAGACATACACGTTGCAGTCCATCACGCCTTTGACGATGTTGCGCGCCAGCTTGAAGAGCATTCCTTTATTATGAGCGGCAACATAAAGAGCCATGACCATCTGCCCTATGGAGTGGTCGCTAAACTCTTCCCCGATGACGGCTACGGTTTCATAGAGGGGTCCGGGGCAAGGGAGATATACTTCCATAAAAACAGCGTGCTCGACGGGTTCGACAAGCTTAAGACCGGCATGGAAGTCCGCTTTGCTGAAGAGATGGGGGAAAAGGGCCCGCAGGCAAGCACCGTAAAGATCGTCAGGAAAAATCACGCCCGCCACCGCGGGCATTAAGCCGGAAACAGATGTTGCTTAACCGCACGTCACCACCACGGATAATACGGATAATCATAATAGGGGTAAGGTCTGTAACGATAGTACGGGTAATACGGCGGCGGGTAATAGTATGGATAATAGTACGGATATCTGTAAGAGCCGGTGTCCCTGTATTCCGGCCACAGGTAAATCTCTTTTATCTCAAAGAGCGGATAAGTGTATTCCATTTCACCTATCATGCCTTTTCGTAATCCGATAAACTCCCCTGCGATTGTGACCTCTCTCTTCTCTTTGTAAATGACAGGGTCTAAAAGCTCCTTGCCCCGGTAAAGCGCGAGAAACCTCCCGTCTTTTGTCCCGAGTGTTCTAAAGTAACCCCTTGTATCTACAGGCACATATATTGACTCTAAGAGAGAGCCTTCCTTTGTTACCGTTGTCTTCACAATGATGCCGCCGAGGATGAACAGTTTACCTTCGTTGTGAACGGGATTTTCTTTGATATCAGCAAGCTGGAAGTTTACGATGCCGCTCCTCATAAGGTCTTCTCTCAGCACCGGCGCGCATGAGATTAATATCAAACTTGCAAGAAAAATTATGAGCAGTTTTGTTTTCATTTTATCACCACTCTCCTTTTTGTCTCTATATAAAATAGATACTACAAATCCTGAGGGAATGCAAGCGGCGCCGCTCTGCAGCGTGTACTGTTTTGCAGTGTAAAAAATTTTCTCCTTGACAAACCATACGATATAATGCCATGCTCACTACAGAATTTTAGAAGTTTTTGCTGTTCTTAAGGCCACAAAGACTTTTCTACTTTGTGGCTTTTTTTGTATGTTAAGACCTCTGAGATTTCAGTTTAAAAAAAGGAGGTAAAAGAAATGGCTAATGGAACAGTAAAGTGGTTCAATGACGCAAAAGGTTTTGGCTTTATTGCATGTGAAGACGGAAGTGAAGCATTTGTTCACCACACATCAATCACAGGCAATGGTTTTAAGTCCCTTGCCGAAGGTGAAGCAGTAAGCTTTGATACCGAAAAAGGCCCGAAAGGCCCCAAGGCAATCAATGTTGTTAAACTGTAATTGACACGCTAAATCCCCCTTGCTCCTGAGCAGGGGGGATTTTTATTTTTGGAGGTCAACATGGCGCACAGAAATAATTATGCCGCAACAATGGAATTAAAGAAGCAGATCAATCTTGCTGCCGGTTTGGTTTCGGACCGTTTCCCCGCTGTATCGGACATAGTAATCCACATGACGTATTATCGCAAAGCTGCAAATCCCGTCCTTATGGTCCGTACTTTAAATCTCTTTCCGAGCTCTTATGCCCTTTTCAAGATGGACTGCATGACAAGGGGCTGTGACGGAGGCGGGTTCGACTTATCTTCAGTAGTCGCAGGTATGGTCAAAACACATAAGAAAGCGAAAAAAGGAGCCATCGTCTGTCACGGCAACATCGATACTCAAGCCTCCGACCATGCAAGGATCGAGTATGAGGCCGTAATAAAGTATAAATAAGCATCAAAAGACAACTATTTATTTATCCCCTTCTCTTTGGAATCCTTCCCCAATGAGTTCCTTCCCCATATCAAAAAAAGATCAAAGAATTACCTTGCAAGCAAAAAACCGTTTGTGTTATCTTTTGATGGGAATAACCAAAAACATGAACTTCGTAGCCTTATAAACCACATACGATGAATATTGACAGATCAGAATCAGGAAACATTTCCAATATTTTTCTTAAGGGACAACAATTGCTTAAGGGCGAAGGCTGGCCTTATTTCGATGGAGAATTGTGGTATATTCCCAAAAGTCTGATTAGTGATATCCTTATCAAGGACTTACCTGAAGATGCTATATTTAAACCTTGCAACTCCATTGAGGATCATAATATTTTAATGGACCGAATTGTATTTTGCATACGAAATATTGGAAATAATAAAGTTAAAATTTCGTATGAGGATAATGGTACTGGGAAATTATTTGATAGGCGAATTGGTCTCAAACCTTATATGGAAGCAAAAAGGGATGCAGTAAAAGAAAGACAGCTTGAATTAGGAGATTTAGCTATTGAAAAATACAAGGATGATGGACGATGGATTCTGTTAAGTTACTCAACTGAAATAGAGGCAGAAAATTTATCAACAGTCATTGAACTTGCAGAACAAATTTACTCTGAAATTGAAGGAACAGTCGAAACCTCTCTTGGTAGTCAATCACTTTCAATAGAAAACATTGAAGACGAGAAACATTTCTCTCTTCATATTGTTCTTCCTATTCTGAGAAAGCTTGGCTTTACAAATATCCGATACAATCACGGCAAAAGAGAATATGGTAAAGATATAGTTTTTGCAAGGCATACTGAATTCCTCGACACTGAGTATTGGGCTGCACAAGTCAAATTCGGGGACGTTTCAGGTGGAGCAGATTCAGACATCGATAAAATCATCGGTCAAGCTGAAGATGCATTTAAGATGCCTTTTTATGACATATACAGTCGTCGCAAACAAAGGATTTCAAAACTTGCAATAATTATTAGCGGTAAATTTACGGAGAACGCTACTGAAAAAATTTGCGAAAAAATTGAAAGCCATTCTTTAAAGAACAATCTAATATTTGTAGACAGAGATAGATTGGTAAATTTTGCAGAAACATTAAGAAACAAAGGCTAACCTTCTAATGCTTCCTGCTGTCAAGGTTAGAGAAAGTCCAATAGCACAAAAAAGCCTTCAGTCTCTCTTCTTTTTAAACGCCTCGTAAAAAGGATTGCCTGCGTACGGTGAAGGTCTTTCTTTTTTACCTGCCGCGCCATGCTTCCGGTCTTTCTCACTTACGTGCTTACGCTCTTTAGCGCTTTCAGTCTTCCTGTCTTCCGCGCTCTTTTGGACTTCTGCACTTTTGTGCTTTTGCTCTTCTTTCTGTCCGCTCTTCATCGAGAGTGCAGTGCGTTTTCTCTGCAGGTCCACTTCGAGTACGGTGACAGTGACCTTCTGATGCACCTTCACAACGTCTGACGGGTTTCTCACGAAACGGTCTGACAGTTCGCTGATGTGAACAAGTCCGTCCTGGTGGACGCCGATGTCCACGAAGGCGCCGAAGGCGGTGATGTTCGTGACGATGCCGGGCAGTTTCATTCCGGGTTTTACGTCTTCTATTTTTGCCACACCTTCGGCAAAACCGAAGACCTCAAACTGCTCTCTCGGGTCGCGTCCCGGTTTGGCGAGCTCGGCCATGATGTCGCTTAATGTGGGCATCCCGACGGTGTCTGTGACGTACCGCGACAGGTCGATCTTTTTTCTGAGTCCCTCATCTTTCATAAGGCCGTCCAAAGAGCAGCCGATATCTTTTGCCATGGCGTCAACGATGTGATAGGTTTCGGGATGGACCGCGCTCCGGTCGAGCGGGTTTTCACCATCGCGTATGCGGAGAAATCCTGCCGCCTGCTCAAATGCTTTTGGCCCGAGGCGGGGAACGCTCCTCAGCTCCTCGCGCGATTTGAATGGGCCGTGCTCGTTCCTGAAATCCACGATGCCCTTTGCAAGCTGAGGCCCTAAGCCTGAGACATAGGTCAGGAGCTGTTTGCTCGCTGTGTTCACTTCAACGCCGACGCCGTTGACGCAGCTTACGACCACGTCATCAAGGCTCTTCTTCAACGCGGTCTGGTCCACATCGTGCTGGTACTGCCCTACCCCGATTGACTTGGCATCTATTTTTACCAATTCGGCAAGCGGGTCTATAAGCCGCCGGCCGATAGAAACAGAACCGCGGACCGTTACATCATAATCCGGAAATTCCTCACGCGCGACATCGGATGCGGAATATATTGAAGCTCCGCTTTCATTCACCATGACAATGATGATCTCTGCGGGAAGCGCAAGCCCTCTGATAAAAGTCTCCGTCTCTCTTCCCGCGGTGCCGTTTCCAATTGCAATCGCTTCAATGCTGAAACGTTTACACAAGTCCCTTATATTTTCAGCGGACTCCGAAACTCCTTTTTCAGAAAAGTGGGGATTAATGACGTCGTTGTGGAGCAGTTTTCCCTGACGGTCGAGGCAGACGACCTTGCACCCCGTTCTGAAACCGGGGTCAATGGCGAGGATGTTCTTCCCGCCAAGCGGCGGCGCAAGCAGAAGCTGTCTCAGGTTCTCGACAAAAACGCGAATGGCCTCAACATCCGCCCGCTTCTTTGCGGCAAGGCGTGTCTCAGCCTCCATAGAGGAAGAGAGCAGCCGCTTGAAGCTGTCATGGACAGCGGCCTTCACCTGCTCTGAGGCAGGATTATTTCCCTTTAAGAAAAGCTCTTCGAGCAATACGAGCGCCTCATCTTCCGGCGGAGTTATGCGCATGATGAGAAAGCCCTCGCTCTCTCCGCGCCTGATGGCAAGTATCCTGTGCGAAGGCGCCTTTGATACAGGCTCCTCCCATTCATAATAGTCTTTGTATTTTATCCCCTCTTCCTCTTTACCGGTGATAACTTTTGAACGCATGACGCCCTTGACCGAAAAAAGTTCACGCATCTTTTCTCGCGCGCGCTGGTCTTCGCTCACCCATTCTGCAATAATGTCCCGCGCCCCGGCAAGCGCCTCTTCAACGGTTGCAACTCCCTTTTCAGCGTCTATGAATGCAGCGGCTTCTGTCTCCGGGATTATTTCGCCCTGTTCAAATATCATTAACGCGAGAGGCTCAAGCCCCTTTTCCTTTGCAACAGTTGCACGCGTGCGGCGTTTGGGACGGAAGGGGAGGTAGATGTCTTCAAGCACAGTAAGCGATTCAGCGCCCTCGATCTTTACCTTTAACTCGTCAGTGAGCAGTCCCCGTTCTTCCAGGGATTTGACAATGGCCTCACGCCGCTTATCAAGCTCTCTTAACTGTTCAAGCCTGTCTCTTATCGCGGCAACAGCAACCTCATCAAGACTGCCTGTCGCCTCTTTCCTGTACCGTGAGATAAAGGGCACAGTAGACCCTTCATCAAGCAGCCCGGCAGTCGCCTTGACCTGTGACGGCTTAATATTAAGTTCCTTCGCGATTATGGAAATATGTAATTCGTTCATCTTCTCCTCAAATATATTTATTAACCACAGAGGCACGGAGACACGGAGAAACAGAAAGAGAAATTTCATCCGCAGATTTCGCAGATGACAAAGATAGAAAACTCTCTAATAAATCTGTGTACATCTGTGCAATCTGTGGATTATTTTTTTATTTTTCTCATTTCTCAGTGTCTCTGTGACTCTGTGGTATATTCTCTTTCTCAATCTTCAAGCTTTGCCATAAAGTTATCATACAATTTCTTCAGATAAGCCTTCTCCTCATCCGGCTCCATTTCAACGAACCTGTCAATCTTACTGCTCGCCTCCTCCGGTATCTCCTCTAAAAACCTCGATGGGACCGAGGGCGTTTCCTTTCCGTACTTTGTTCTGTGGTCCGTGTATGTAATGTAAAGCTCGTTCATCGCCCTTGTTATCCCGACGTAGAAGAGCCTTCTTTCTTCCTCGATTCCCTCATCGCTGTAAGATTTTTTGTGCGGGAGGATGTCCTCCTCAATGCCGGCTATGAATACCACGGGGAATTCCAGCCCCTTTGATGAGTGAAAGGAAATGAGGGTCACGCCGTGCCCGCCTTTTTCCTCCTTCTCCTCGAGCATGTCCGTGAGGGCCATTGTCTCAAGGAAACCGTGAAGTGAAGGCGAAGCGTCCGTTGACTCGTAGTGGGTCATGGACTGGACGAACCCGTCGAGGTTTTCTATCCTGCCGTATGCCGCATCGGGTGTCTTATAGAGTTCGATCAAATAATCTTTGTAATTGATCTCTTCAATGAGCGCCTTGAGTGTGTTGCCCATGTCCCTGCCCTTCATAAAAATATCGCGGTAACGGCTTAGCAGTTTAAAAAAATCTTCAGCGGATTCGGCAGCCTTCGGGCTCAATACGGGAATCCCGCCTGCCTTGCCAAAGGCTTCGAGGAGTCCAATTGAATTGGAACCGGCAAAATCAGAAAGCTTGCTGATGGCAGAAGGGCCGAGTCCCCGCTTGGGCACATTTGCCGCTCTCAGCAGGCTAAGGCCGTCGGAAGGGTTCGCGATTATTTTAAGATACGCGGCGAGGTCTTTGATCTCAGTGCGTTCGAAATAGCTTGTCCCGCCCACAACTGAATAGGGAATTCTCTTGCTTCTAAGCGCCTCTTCAAAGGGCCTTGAAAATATATTCGCCCTGTAGATGATTGCGATACTCTCGTATGGAATGTTCTTACCGTCCTTCATCATGGAAATCCTGTCGGCGGCCCATTCCGCCTCGTCTTCGGTATCAACGGCCTTAAATATGTTGACCTTTGCGCCGCCGCCCTTATCCGTCCAGAGGGATTTTTCCATTCTCCTGCTGTTGTTTTTTATCACGCCGTTTGCGGCCTTGAGTATATGGCTGAAGGAGCGGTAGTTCTGTTCAAGCCGGACAGTCACAGTGCCGGGAAAGTCTTTTTCAAAATCGAGAATATTGCCGAGGTCCGCGCCCCTCCATCCGTAAATGGACTGGTCGTCATCGCCGACAACGCAGAGGTTCTTTCTCTCTCCGGCAAGAAGCTTGATGAAATTATATTGGACGCGGTTCGTGTCCTGATACTCGTCTACCATTATATATTTGAAACGCTCCCTGTATTTTTCGAGGACCCCAGGATGCTCCCTGAAAAGTTTCAACGTTAGCAAGAGGAGGTCATCGAAGTCGAGGGCATTCATTGACTTCAGCGCCTCGTGGTATCGCGGATAAATGATCGCCGAGGCCTCTTCCTCGGGACCTTCGGATTCGGCGGCGTCAGACGGAGTGAAATTGTTCTTCACCCTGCTGATCTTTTCCAGTACGGATTCGGCCTTGAAACTCTTGTCGTAGAACCTGATCTCAGACATGATGTTTCTCAGGAGCGACACCTGGTCCGATGTGTCGTAGATGGTGAAGTCCTTTCTGTAACCGATGTGCTCTATCTCGCGTCTTAATATCCTGAGGCACAGGGAATGAAATGTAGAGATGACCGGCGAGCCGTTCCCGCCCTTTAACATGGTCTTTACCCTTCCTTTCATTTCCCGCGCGGCCTTGTTGGTAAAGGTGACCGCAAGGACAGACCCCGCGCTGACACCGGTGTGTATCAGGTACGCGGTCCTCATAGTTATGACCCTCGTCTTTCCAGATCCTGCCCCGGCGAGGATGAGAAGCGGGCCGTCCGTGTGCAGCACCGCTTCCTTCTGCCTTGGATTAAGGCGCGAAATTTCTCTGAATATATCCATTGATGTTTTTTCCTCTCAGATATTCGTGAAAACAATGCGCACGCCTGTACTTTACAGTCACAGGGGCGCTGATCAGCGGAAGGGGAAAGCTTAATATTCCCTACAATCTTTTATGATTGATTTCGAATGAGCAGCCTGGGCCCATCTTTAAAAAGAATTTCCATTTTGTTGTCATGAATTACAGATGATATTATCCCGATCCCGAATGAAGGATGGCTTACTACCTCATCTTTTTTAAAATTTTCTTTCATGCTGTATTGCCTGGCGCTGGAAAGGTCACCGCCCGTTAGCCGGGTCAGCAAATCGTTGTAGTTTGCTTCCAGTACCCTGATTTTCCGTACAGGGCTTTTCAATTTTGTCAGGAGCTTCTCAGACGGTTTAACGCGAAAGTTGTGTTCCCCGTTGCAAGTATTGCATTTGACCCTGTCAGGAACATTTTCAACCATTACAATAATCGTATGGCCTAATTCCAGTTTGCATTTTGTGCACCATGCTTCAATATATCCGCCTGCTGAATAGTTCATATTTTCATCCTTTGAAATTTGATTTTGTCATTAACCTGAAAAATTAATGTGCTACTATATTAACTTAAATCTCTGTAAATCACCTGCCTGTGATATAATTGCCGGAGGCAATTTTCAATGGACACCATCGAAAAACTCAAAGTGCTCTCCGAAGATTCGCAGTACGACCTGGCCTGCGCCTGCGGCACGCGCAATGACGACCACCGCAAGAGGGGACAGGACGGCAAATGGCTCTACCCCGTAGCGCTTCCGCAGGGAGGCTATTCAGTTTTACTTAAGACCCTGCTCTCAAACGCATGTTCAAACGACTGCAAATACTGCCCTCTGCGCTCGGAAACCGACGTCCGCCGCTGTACGCTCCGGCCAGAGGAGGTCGCCGCTTTATTCATGGAATACGTCAGAAGGAAAAAGGTGTTCGGCCTGTTCCTGAGCTCCGCTGTCATAATGAACGCGGACCATACAATGGACAAGATCAACGCGGTGGCGCGTCTCCTCAGATATAAACATAATTTCAGGGGATATATTCATTTAAAAATCATACCGGGGGCTTCTGACGCTGCGATTGAGGATTCACTTTCACTGGCAAGCGCCGTGTCGCTCAATATAGAGACTCCCGGCAAAAAACACTTCGATATGCTTTCAAAGAAAAAGGATTACATGAATGATATTATCCGGCCCATTAAATTGATGGGCAGGCTCACTGACAGGGGCAACAGGTTTTCAAGGGTCAAGTGCACAACCCAGTTCCTTGTCGGCGCCTCTGATGAGACAGACTCGGAGATCATAAATTACACCTTCGGTTTTTATAAACGCCTGAATTTCAAAAGGGTGTATTTCTCAGCCTATCAGAAAGGCCTTGGCAATCCTGATATACCCGGGGAGAGGCAATTGTCGTCTGTACCAGAAAAACCCTTTGTCCGGGAGCACCGTTTGTACCAGGTTGATTTTCTCATCCGCAAATACGGTTTTAATAAGGACGACATTCTCCTTGATAAGAACGGCAATCTGAGTCTGGACAAAGACCCAAAACAGGTCTGGGCGGACAACCATCCTGATTTTTTCCCGGTCAATATCAACAAAGCGGACAGAGAGGTGCTGCTGAGGGTGCCCGGTCTGGGGCCTGATACTGCCGATAAAATACTCAAAATGAGGCGTGAGAGTAAGATCACCTGCCTTGATGATGTGAGCATAAAAGGGAAAAGACTCAAAAATATAAAAGGTTACGTGATATTCAAATAATAATTTTCTTATTATGATTTTACATATTGCCATATCTATAAGATTTGTGTATTATAACTACAGGATGCTGACTAAAAGTTTAGAAGGTTATTCCCTGCCTATGCTAAGAGCCCAACCTTTTAACTTCAGCCATGTCCCCTCATGAGTCAGCATCCTACTTTTCCCCTCTTCTAAAAATCATCTCCTTATAATAATTTTGTCATTGAAGAATCTTGACCTTGTGATAAAATTTGATTAGCATATCTACCTTTAAAATGAACATGAGAATTTATCTGAACATAAATAACAGGCCGGGGTTGAAAAATTATTTAATAGTGTTCTTCTTTATTATCTGCCTGTTCCCGGTAAATGCTTCCGCGCTGATAGGCATAAAGGAAGGGGACGCGCCTAAGGAAATCAACCTCAATGATTTAAACGGCCAGCCGGTTGATATTACAGGGCTGTTCGGCAAAAAACCCGTTATCATTATTTTCTGGGAGCTGGTCAGCGACAAGTCCTTTCTTGATTATTCCATGGATGAGCTGCGCTTCCTGAATGATTATTATGAAAAATACCGTGACAGGCAGGGGCTTGAGATATTCGGTATTTATACGCCTGTCGAACAGGGCGACATTACGGAAAGCGAGCTTGCCGAAGTGAGGAATTTGATAAAGTCTAACAAAATAAATTTCCCCATACTGATCGACAACGGCTTTAAAGTGTTCAGGGATTACGGGGTGATCGCGCTCCCGTCAACCATCATGGTCGGCAGGAACGGAAAGATCGAATTTATTTATCCGAGCTTCCCTATTTCAGCGCAGGCTGTGTTTTCGGAAAAGATCCCCGAGTTGACCGGTACGCAGGCCGCCCGCAAAAAAGAAGATGTCAAAATAAAGGGACCTGATTCTCAGGCAAGCAGGCTCTACCACTACGCGCTCCAGATGTATAAAAGAGGTCTGCTGGAGCAGGCGGTCTCGCCGCTGAAGAAGTCCCTGTCCCTGGATACTGAAAATGCGTGGTCTCACAATCTCATGGGGATAGTGCTCTGGGCAAGAGGGAATTTCGACGGGGCAGTTGCGGAGTTTAACCGCGCCCTTGAGCTGGACATCAACAACAACGCGGCACATTTCAATTACGGCTTGATGCTTTTTGAGAATGATAAATATGGAGACGCTGAAAAACATTTCAAGACCGCCCTGGCCCTAAATGATAATTTTGCGGAGGCGCACTATATTTTAGGCATGCTTTATAAGATAACAAACAGGCACAACGATGCGTTGAAGGAACTTCAAACGTCCTTTGCCCTTTTAGAGAAGAAAAAGTCAGCTCCGGTATTTCTTGAATCATCGGCTTATCAAAGGATATCCACACTGTTTGCACTGTCTGAACTGTACGCTCAAAGCGGAGACCAGAAAGCGTGTCTGGAACTACTTCATAAAGCGGCCCAGACCGCGCTCGGCATCGACAGCAAAACAGACAAAGAACATCTCTACCGGAGCAAAGACCTGATGGTTTATGAATAAAGGGCAGAAGACAGAAGGCAGAGGACAGAAGACAGAGGACAGAGGACAGAAGACAGATATCCGCCATTTATCTCTCAGCTTTATTATTATTCTGCTTGTTTTTCTCGCCCACTTCTCAGACGCGTACCCCTTCACCACTTCAAAGGAATTTCTGGCGCATGTCAAAGGGGAAAAGGGCTGCGCTACTCAGCAGTGTCATCAGCAATTCATGAAAGGCGTGAAAAAGTTTGGGCATGACCCTTCAAGCTCAGGAGAATGCGGTTCATGCCATAATGCAGAGGCATATCCGAACAGATACGGCCTTGAATTAAACCAAAGCGTCAGTTGCACCGCTTGCCATAAAAAAGTGGAGCATGACATCCAGGCAGATCAGTTTGTCCACGGGCCCATAAAGAACGGCGACTGCACCTCCTGCCATGACCCGCACGGCTCGGACACGCCGTTCATACTTAAAAAACCATATAGCCAATTGTGTTCGACATGCCACAGCCTGAAAGGGCTTTACGCCGGCAGCTTCATTCATAAGCCGGTTGAAGACGGCAACTGCGGGATATGCCACGCGCCTCATTCATCAAATTATAAATCCAGGCTCAGAGATACCGGCGCCAACCTCTGCCTGTCATGCCACGAAGATATAATGTCCGGCATGACAAAGGAATACGTCCACGCCCCTTTGATAAAGAACGGGTGTATTGATTGTCATGACCCGCATTCTGGAAATGACAAGTCACGTCTGAAAAGCGCTCCAAACAGGATATGCTTTAATTGCCACGAAGAGAAAAAGACAGAGATGGACCAGTACACCAAAAAACATAAACCCGCATTTGAGGGACAGTGCACTGCCTGCCATTCACCCCATTTTTCGGAAAGGAAATATCTGCTCACCGGCGAGATCGACACCCTCTGCTACACATGCCACAAAGACAACAGCGTGTGGAAGAAGAGGCAGTTTCAGCACGGCCCCGTAATGCAGGGCAATTGCGCCGCCTGCCATAACTCGCACGGCTCGGACAACGCGTTCATCCTCAGGCTGCCTTTTCCCCACAAATTTTATACTGCTTATGAAAAGGGAAAGTACAGTCTCTGTTTCCTCTGTCACAAAGAGGCGCTCGTGACGACCGGGAAGACGCTGACCATAACGAACTTCAGGAACGGGGACGTCAATCTCCACTGGCTTCATGTCAACCAGGAAAAAGGCCGCACCTGCCGCGCGTGTCATGACATACACGCCTCCGACATTGAGTACCATTTGCGCGATGAATTTATTTTCGGGACTTCAAGCATACCGATCAACTACAGCAAATCTGCAACCGGCGGAAGCTGCGCCCCCGGATGCCATAAAGAGAGAAGATACGACAGGGTAAAAATGGTGGATAATAATAATTAGTAAAATTTTCTCACTATCTTTTTTTAAATTTTGTTATAATCTATTTCAAATAAATTTGAGGGTGATAGTTCAATGGAAAAAAGACGCGCCAAAAGACTGACTGATAACCTGGACGCCGAGATCCTCGCGGGGAACACAACCTATTCCGGGATCATCATGAACCTCTCGGAAAGCGGTTTATACATGGTGACCGCCACCTCAAATAAAGTTGTGGACATCTCCACTGATTCTACTATCGAGCTTAATTGCAAACTCCCCTCAGGAGAGACGTTGAAAATGAAATGCGAGGTGAAGTGGTTCCAGACAAAAACTTCTCCCCACGGTGCGTCTTTCAGCATGGGAATGGAAATCCTGAATCCACCCGCAAATTACAAGAAATTCATAAAGTCTCTCCGCTAAGTAACACCTTTTGCCTTCCATCCAATTCCACACTAAGATATTTTGGGCTGAAATGAAAGCCTGCTGCAGAACAGTAGCTGGTAGTTAGTAGACAGTAGATAGGGTTTCCCCAACTAATTACTGCTGACTACTGACTACCTTTTCAAGGTGTCGTAAGAAATTCTTCCACAAACTTACATTTCTGCAACCATTGAGAACGGGATTACCATGAACAATGTGGCTTAAAGTTACTCCTTAACTTTGCCGAATAAGAATTAGAAATGTTTACAGATCTCGATAAGATAGTACAAAGCGGGGTGGATTATTCCCGTAATAATCCGGCAGCGGCAATAATTATAATTGTAGTGGTCATCTATCTGATTTTCAGAAGGCCCAAATTTTTCTTTTCCGTCATGTTCATAGTCCTTTGCACGTTCGGCTTGCTGAAGATACTGTCTAAACTTTCAATGCTCGGATTGGAGCATAATAAAATACCGTTCATTGAATAGCTTCATTTTCTCCTGTACCGCCACTTCTCTATTTCTACCGCGAAGAAAACTACTGATGACAATAAGAGCGTAAAAGCCAGCTCACTCAGCGTCAAGGGCTCTGTTTTGAATACAGGGTTCAATGCAGGGACATAAATGGTTGCCATTTGCAAGGCGAAGGTCAGCACAAAGGCAGCAAATAGAGGTTTATTTGATAACGGGCCCAGAATGAAAAGGGATTCCTTCTCCGACCTTATTGCAAGAACATGCCCCATCTGGCTCAAACAGAGCACTGTGAATACCATAGTCTGCCAATGGGCATGGCCTGTCCTGATAGACCACGCCTGAGTGAAAAGCGACACCGCGCCCATCAACAGGCCCACCCAGACAATATGAATTCCGAGACCGTGCGCGAAGATGCTCTCCTTTGGATGCCTCGGCGGCCTGCTCATAATGTCTTTCTCCGCAGGTTCTGCGGCAAGGGCAAGTCCCGGGACCCCGTCGGTGACCAGGTTTATCCAGAGTATATGAATAGGAAGCAGTGGTATGGGGAGACCGAAGAACGGCGCAAGGAATATCGTCCATATCTCGCCGGAGTTGCTCGTCATGGTGTATTTGATGAACTTCCTTATGTTGTCGAAAATCCTCCTGCCTTCTTTCACTGCCTTCACTATGGTGGCGAAGTTGTCGTCGAGAAGGACCATGTGGGATGCCTCTTTTGCCACGTCTGTTCCTGTAATGCCCATGGCGACCCCGATGTCCGCCCTCTTCAGCGCAGGCGCGTCATTGACCCCGTCGCCTGTCATGGCGGCAAATTCCCCCCTGTCCTGGAGCGCCTTTACTATCTTTATCTTTTGCTCCGGAGCAACCCTTGCGTATACCCTGATACGGCCGACCCTCTCCTCAAACTCCTCCTGCGATAATTTCTCAAGCTCCCTTCCCGTGATTACAGCCTTTGAGTCATCCTCGAGGATGCCCAGTCTTTTGGCTATGGCCTTTGCCGTCAGTGGATGGTCGCCGGTTATCATAACAGGCTTGATCCCTGCTGCCCTGCACATCGATACAGCCTCTTTTGCCTCTTCTCTCGGAGGGTCCATCATGCCGACAAGGCCTATCATGGTCAATCCCTTTTCCACGTTTTCAGGGGTGATCTCAGCAGGCAGATCGTCCCATGTCTTCATTGCCATGCCAAGGACCCTCAGCCCATCAGCAGCCATACGTTCGCTGACCCTGAGAATTTCTTCTCTATTTATTATTTTTAAACCATCAGACGTTAAGACGTTGTCCGATTTATCAATCAAGACATCCACAGCGCCCTTGGTAAAAGAGAGAAACCGGGGGTTAGGGATTGGTGCTTCTAAACTAATCCCTGACACCTGACCCCTAACCCCTGCCTTGTGAAATGTTGTCATGCACTTTCTCTCGGAGTCAAAGGGTATTTCCGCTGCGCGCGTGAACTTCTCTTCAAGCTCCTGTTTGATGAAACCGTTTTTAAAAGCAATATCAAAAAGCGCGGTCTCCGTGGGGTCTCCTATCAGCTTACCGTCCTTATCCAGAACCGAGTCATTACTGAGGGCAAGGGCGGTGAAAAGAAGGGATTGGGGATTGGGGATTGGGGATTGGTTTTCTTTACTGACCCCTGACCCCTGACCCCTAACCCCCACAATTTCATTGTTCACATACATCTCTTCAACCGTCATTTTATTAAGAGTGAGCGTGCCTGTTTTGTCAGAGCATATGAAAGTCACTGAGCCCAGGGTCTCAACGGCAGGGAGTTTTCTTATGAGGGCGTTTTGTTTTACCAGCTTCTTTGCGCCTAACGCTAATGCGATGGTTACTACTGCGGGAAGTGCCTCTGGAATGGCAGCTACGGCAAGCGAGATGGCAGTCAAAAGCATAAGCAGCGGCGGTTCATTTCTTATGACCCCTATGGTGAAAACTGTGGCGCATATTGCAAGGACGGCAAAGGCAAGCCTCTGCCCGAAAGTCGTAAGCCTTTTCTGAAGCGGCGTCTTTACTTCTTCCTCCTCCTGCAGCATGTTGGCAATCTTGCCCAGCTCTGTATCCATGCCCGTTGCCGCAACGAGGCCGGTCCCCCGCCCGTAGGTGACAACCGTGCCTTTGTACGCCATGTTCTTCCTGTCGCCAAGCGGCAGGAACGCATCGTGTAATTCGTGCGTGTGCTTTTCAACAGGGGCCGATTCACCGGTTAGCGCGGCTTCTTCAACCTGAAGCCTGGCTGTCTCGATCAGTCTCATGTCGGCAGGCACGATCTTTCCGGCTTCAAGGACCACGACATCCCCTGGAACGAGCGCGGAGGCTGACACGGTTTCGGGTATGCCGTTCCGTATCACTGTTGCGGAAGGGGCAGTCATTGTCTTAAGGGCCGCCATCGCTTTTTCAGCCCTGTATTCCTGTATGAATCCGATGGCCGCATTGAGTACGACAATTACAATTATTGCAATTGTATCCGACAACTCGCCGATAAATCCTGAAATGACTGCGGCAGCTATGAGGACAAGGATCATGAAGTCCCTGAACTGGTCAAGGAACATCATGAAAGGGGTCTTCTTCTTTTTCTCTTTTAATTCATTTGGGCCGTATTCTCCGAGACGCCTGACAGCTTCTTCTGATGAAAGGCCCTGTGCGGATGACCTCAGTTCTTCGATAGCAGAAGTTATATTTTTTTGATGCCAGTGCATTATCTATTTTGCCATCCTCTTTAAAATCTGCTCAAGTCTTTTGATCTCCTCTCCATAGCCTCCCCAGTTTCCCTGCCTCTGCAGTTCAATGGCTTTTTCAAATACCTTCATAGCTTCTTTTGCAAGGTCTGTGCTTGTTGTCTTAACATCTACAACCGTCCCGCCGGCCTTTGCGGCAATTGTTTTCATTGTACCGAATAATCTCTGGAGGGCGATATCGAGATTTTCTTCCATGACCACATTGTTCTCATAGGCGACGATGACCCTTCTCAGTTCAGGCAGACCCGCTTTATCGGCAGCCGCAAGGTAAAGGGGCTGGACATATAAGAGGGAGCGTTCTATCGGGATTACGAGGAGGCTGCCCCTTATGACCTCTGAGCCGCTTTGCCCCCAGAGGGTAAGCTGCTGGGATATGTAGGCGTCCTGGTTTATCCTTGCATCCACCTGTTTCGGTCCAAAGATAAGCCTGTCTCTCGGAAAGGTATAGACAAGCAGTTTCCCGTAATTCGGCTCATCACACCGCGCAGCAAGCCACGCGACGAGGTTGTCCCTTTTTGCGGGGTTATACGGCAGAAGCAGGATGTAATCTTCCTTCTTTTCTCCCGGGAGCTTCATTATTGTGTAGTACGGCTCCATGAGCTTTTCCCCGAAGGCGGGGACCTCCCACAGGTTCTCCTTATTATAAAAAATCTTCGGGTCTGTCATGTGGTAAGAGGCGAACATGGAGGCCTGCACCTGAAGAAGCCAGTTCGGATACCGGATATGCCGCCTCAAATCATCAGGCATCTCTTTAAGGGGCTTGAACATGTCAGGGAATATCTTTGAATAGACTTTTATGACAATATCGGAAGGGTCGCTCACATAAAAATTCATAGAGCCGTTATAGGCGTCGACCACAACCTTTACGGAATTCCTTACGTAGTTGACCCTGCCTGACGGCTTTGAATAAGGCATCCTGTTTGATACAGTATATGCGTCCACGATCCAGAAAAGTCTTCCATCCCCCGATATGACGGAATAAGGGTCACGATCAAAAAGCAGAAAGGGCGCTGTCTTGCCGATCCTTTCCAGGACGTTTCTATAATATAAGACCTTGCTCTCCCCCGTGATGTCCGAGGACAGCAGTATCTTCTCAGTCTTGAATTTCAGCGCGAATAAAGCCCTTTTAAGCAGGGAGTCCAGCCTGACGCCTCCGCTGCCGGCATAAGTCGTATATACATTACTTTCAGTTGTCGGATAGCTGAACTCAGGCACCTTTGTTTTCACTATTACATAATCGTTGGAGAGTTCGCCGTAATATATCTCCGGCCGGGTGACCTTGAGGTCCACACGGCTGACCGGGGGAATGTCCTTTATTATGAACTCGGGAAGGCCTTCTTTGGTAATCCTGCTTACGGGTCCCAGCGTTATGCCGTTCCCATGGGTAAATATCAGCCTCTCGTTTATCCAGTTCCTGCTCGGAAGGTCGCTGTATGAGAGTTCCCTCGGAGAAAGCATCACCTGCATATATTCGCCGTCTATTGTATATCTGTCATTATCAACGTCCGCAAATTTATAATAGGTCCTTATCTGCTGTAGCTGGCTGTAGGTCCTGAGAAGCGGGCTGTGGTCCCATAATCTTATATTTTTTATAGTGGCGTCATTTGCTTCTATGTCCCTGACCGTCAGATTATAATCAACATCAAAGGGTATCACCTCGATCCTCTCAAGGTCGTAGCCCAGCCTTGTGAATTTTATGCTGTGTTCTATAAACGGCGTCTCAAGCACCAGTTCATTCGGCGCTACCTTGAATTTCTGCAGTAAGGACGGATATGCCACAATCCCGATGAGATACACTGCCAGGACCAGGACCGGAGGGACAAATGTCAGTTTGCCTGAGCCTCTCAATATCCCAGCCATGAAGACAATGCCTGCTGCCGGGGTGATGAATATCAGTATCCTGTAAAAAAAGAGTTTCGCGTAAATGTCAGTATACCCTGCGCCGGAGACAACGCCATGGTCCGAGAACAGAAGCCTGAATGTATCGAGATAAAAGCCGAAGCCGGTATTAAGGATGAACAACCCTGCCAGGACCCCGATATGCTTCTTCACTCCCGCGTCTATGGAAACGCCTCTCTCAGTTACAAGGATGCCGCCTCTTAAAAAATAGTTTGCAGCCGTCAATATCATCGTTAATGCCAGAGTAAAACCTGCAAAGCCCTTTACCGTCTCTACAAAGGGAAGCCTGAACAGATAAAAGCCGATGTCTTTGGCTAATATGGGGTCTGCCGTTCCCATGTCCAGACTGTTCTTGAAGAGCAGGAACTCTTCCCATCTTAACGCGCCCCACTGCCCTGCAAAGACAGCCATAACAATCCCTGCAATTACAGTAAGGGGTTTGATAAACCTTTCCAAACCGCTCGCTCTTAATATGTGGAGGACCCCGTCACTTGTATATATTTCTCTTTGAAGGAAACCAATCCTGTTGGCGATGATTATATTCGCCAGAGCAAATAACAAAAATGCTGTGCCGAAGAAAATAAATGTGCTGATCCTGGTAAAGAGCGTCTTTAAAAAGACCGCCGCATACCCGGTTTCCGCAAAAAAGAGCCAGTCAACATACAGGTTCAGTAAGCCCAGAAGAAGCGGCATTACCAGAAAGATGGTCCCGAACACAATCAAGTAACTTATTTTGTTTTTATTCACAGTATCCCCCGTTCAAACGGTTATTAATACTAAATTGATGTTAATAAAAAACCTTTACCACGAATGCATATTACATGCAACCGTGATAAAGGTCTTGCTTGTTAGTTTTTACCTAACCAGCGGTACCGGCCTGCCTAAGGCAGACGTGCTGACGATAGCCGCTGATCCAGCTACTCCCCTTTACCCGTGTAGTTATAGCTGAATATAATGAATATGTCAACCCTGCCCCAACCGGTGTTTTTAACCTTGATACCGTGATACTATATTCCTGTAACGATTGACCGGAAGATAGACTTCTTCTGACAATTTTTATATATTGAAAATATTTCGTCAAAACGCAAAAAATGATATCATGAACATAACAGTGGGAGACATAACTGTAAAATTGAAATCCCCGGCTGAATTAATTATGAGTTTTACATGAGAAGATTATTCATATTCTTAAACAACATTGTTTTCCTGCTCATCGCCCTGTTTTTGTTCCGCCTGACCTTTTTTCTCAAATACAGTGATATAACAGGGGTAAGCATTAAAGACGTGCTCCTTGCTTTCTGTGTGGGGCTGAGGTTTGATCTCGCAACAGCGGGTTATATCCTGACGCCGGTCACGCTCCTGTTTTTTATTCCGTTCATCTCGGAGCGGGAGAAATATCTTAAAATAACGTCACTGCTTTCCCTGATCTGGCTGGACCTGATAATTATCTTTCTCTTTGTGGACCTGAATTATTACCAGTTCTCACAGAGGCATTTGACGTTTGAGATCTCCAACACCATGGGGGATATCCCTTCCATCGTGAAGTCCGGTTTCAGGGAATACCTTCCTGAAATGCTGTCCCTGTTCTTCTTCATGACCGTTTATTCCTATAGTTATTTAATTGCAATAAAAAAGATATTCACAAGAATACCCGCCGGTCAGCCGCGCTTATTAAAAAACATTTGCGTGTATGCGGTCGTTCTGTTGATTGTCGGGTCATCAACAGTCGTGATGGCGCGGGGCGGCATCCAGAGGCTGCCGCTGAATTTAAGTGACGCATACGTAGGCAACTCTTCTTATCTGGGAAATCTTGCGCTCAATGGCGCGTATACGTCTTTGAGGACCCTGTACAGTTTACAGTTCAAGGATAAGCTGTGGTGGGACATTCAGTATTATCCTTTTGAAGATGCGGTGGAAAAAGGACAGGAGATGATGATATCCCCTGAGAGAGAGGAGCTGCTTTCTCCCGGCTACCCCGTTTACAGGCATTACAGGTATAACGCCGGAGAATTCAAGCCGTTGAACGTAGTAATTTTTATGATGGAGAGCTGGACGGCTAAATATATCGGCGCGTTCGGGGGCAAAGAAGATGCGGCCCCGTATTTCAGCAGCCTGTGCAAGGACGGGGTCCTGTTGGAAAATTTCTTTGCAAACGGGCAGCGTTCCGCGGAAGGCATATCCGCTGCCTTAGCATCTATTCCCGTATGGGGAGGGATGATTGTCCCGATCAATCCCTCTCTCTCCCAGATGCCAGTTCAATTTCTACCGTCCATTCTGCTGGATGAGGGATATAACACGATCTATATTCATGGAGGGAAAAAGGACTCATTAGGGCTGGCAGGTTTCATTAAGCAGGCAGGGTTCACAACACATATAGCGAAAGAAGATATTGAAAAGGCCGGCGGCAGGGATGACGGGTTTTGGGGTATTTATGACGAGGACACCTTCATGTATGCGCAGAAAATGTTCGAGGAACAAAAACAGCCCTTTTTCTCCGTCATATATTCGTTAAGCAGCCACACGCCTTACAAAGTGCCGGAGGACAAATTTAAATTTTACGGCAAAGACGTCCCTCACAGTGATTTTCTAAACTCCCTGAGATACTCCGATTACGCTCTTTCCATGTTTTTTGAGAAGGCGAAGAATTCAGACTATTTCAAAAACACTATCTTTGTCATAGTGGCTGACCACGCCGAAGGAAATTCCTCGCACGATAATCTTTTCGAGTCGTTTCATATCCCTGGTTTAATATACGCCCCGTTTCAGCTCAAGCCCGCCGTCATAAAAAAACCTGTGACCCAGGCTGACCTGACTCCCACGATCCTCGATATCCTGCACAGCTCAAAACCTCATGCCTCAATCGGTATATCCGCATTTGATGAAAATAAAAGCGGCATTGGTCTTCTTGCTCTTGGCGATTTAATGGTCTTTGTAAAAGACGACTGGCTGCTGCTTTCCTCGGTCAATGATCCGAAAGGATTATTCAATTACAAAAAAAATCCCGCTGAGGACCTGTCAGCAGGCGATCCGCCCAAGTTGAATGAGATGGACCAGGAGCTTCATTATTACCTGCAGTTCGTCCACGATCTGATATTGAGAAACAGATTGTTCCTTGACGCCCGCAAATAAATTTCTTTTTCGCCGCGCCCTCTTGCTTTTTGCGGTGGTTCCATTAAAATGTGAATTGAACATACAACCATCTCTAAGGGGGAACAATAAATGGAAGAAAATGAGCTTACCGAATTAAAAGAATCTTTGACCGGCTGGAAGGAAAAGGTCCCGGTCGTATCCAAAGGCTTTTTGTCATGGGACAAGGACCTGGTCTTCACGGCAAGGATACGAGGCTACCAATTTGAATACGACCCGAAGGCGATGGAAGGATGCTGGCCTACAGACACTCTTTTGATGAGCCTGGCAGGGTGTCTGGCAATAGACGTGGTAATGTTTCTCCAGAAAATGAAGGTTGAGATTAAAGAATTTGAGATTGAAACAACCGGGGAGAGAAATCCCACCCCGCCTCAATATTACAAATCAGTCGAGATGGTGGTCCACATATCCGGTAAAGGCGTTACTCCTAAAAAACTGGACAGGGCCATATCACTTTCACAGGAGAAATACTGTTCTGTCTATCACTCATTGCGCAAGGACCTGCAAGTCAAAGTAAGCTACGTGATCAAAGAGTCCGCCTGAAGTCCGCGGTGCTTCTGACTTTTGCTCTTTTGCACTTTGGAACTTCTGCTGAGTTATAATGAACGATGGTTAACAAATATCCCGCGTATCTTGATATCGAGACTACAGGGTTAAGCCCTGATTCCGCTGAATTGACCGTGATAGGAATACACATTGAGAACGGCTGTGAGGACGTTGTCCAGTTGATAGGCGATGATATCTCCGGGTCAAGACTGATCGAAGCTATGGGTAACGCCGGGTCTCTCTACACATACAACGGGAGCCGCTTTGATCTTCCTTTCATAAAGGAAAAACTGGAGATTGATCTTACCGGGTGCTGCCCGCACATTGACCTGATGTTCGACTGCTGGAAAAATAATTTAAAAGGCGGACTGAAGGCCGTGGAAAGGCAATTGGGTATCGCGAGGCAATTGACCGATGTTGACGGCTGGGTCGCTGTACAGTTGTGGAACAATTACAGGTGGAACGGCTGCAAAGACTCTCTTAACAAACTGCTTGAATACAACAAAGAGGATGTCCTGAATCTTAAGAAACTGAGAGAGATGCTGAAGGTCTGAAATATTTACTCCTTCATGTGGCAGGACAAACAAAGCGCTTTCTTTTCTTTACGCAGGAGCTTTGCTAAATCACCTCCGTGCGGTGAGTGGCAGGTTGCGCAAGTGATGATATTCCCGTCCGCCAGAGGAAGGTCTTCCGCGATCTTCAAATCGCTCTTTACACTTACAGCAATATCGACGGGGTGGGTATTCTGCCTGGGCTGATGACAGTTATTGTTCATGCAGGCAGGCCCCCCGGCCTCGCGATTGCTCTTCAGTTCTCCTTTAAGGTGTCCGTTATTTTCATAAAGGACCTTCCCCCACTTACTGAAGCCGTTAAGCTGAATATGACACTCTTTACAGTTTTTCATTACAATGTCCGAATGCTGAAAGGGGAATGAATATATCTGCATATACAGTTTCTTGTGACATTCCTCGCAGCCCATATCTTGCGCAAAAGAATACCGGATTGAAAACGACAACGAAAGAAGGATAAAAACAGTAAGTTGAAGAATGACCGGCAGCATAATTTTATCCGGAAATAGTTGTCGGCGCTTATGACAGGATATTTGATGCATGGCCTCAGTCCTGGCTTAAAGTATACTACAGATCAGGACCTTGAAACATCAAATACATTTTTTATTTTTTTCAGTAACCCATCCCGATGTATTTCGCCACGCCGCAGGAAAGCGATAAACCCCGGACTCATTCTCCTCCACTTCCGTCCTTTTGAACTTCTGCACTATTGAGCTTTCGCTCTTTCATATTACATTTTCAAATATTCCTATTGCTGTAGAAATTTAGTTTGACAGTGCGTTATGCTCTATGCTAAATTCTTAAACCTCCACAATTCTGTATGCGGGTTCAATACCTCGGACGTATACAGAAAATTGTTAACAATTAGCAAATGAGGTAATGCAAAACACCCGACGCTTCAAATAATTTATCAGAGGTTTTTTCTCTGAAAAAAATAGACACCTAATAAGGAGGATTTAACAATGCCGCTTGATCCGACAAAACACGCTGACTGGGAAATTGCCGAAGCTGCCGAACCCAACATGAAGACCGTTTATCAATTGGGAGAGGAGCTTGGTCTGGAAAAGGAAGAGCTTCTTCCTCACGGCCATTATGTTGCTAAACTGGATTTCAACAAGATATTAAAGCGCCTTGTCAACAGGCCTGATGGAAAGTATGTAGACGTTACCGCAATAACGCCGACGCCACTTGGAGAAGGCAAATCCACTACCACGATGGGATTGACACAGGGTCTCGGCAAACGCAAAAAGAATGTTATTGCCGCCATCCGTCAGCCGTCCGGCGGACCTACGATGAACATCAAAGGCTCTGCTGCAGGCGGAGGATTATCGCAGTGCATTCCCTTGACGCCATTCTCTTTGGGACTGACCGGCGACATCAATGCGATCATGAACGCGCACAACCTTGCAATGGTTGCCGTCACATCACGCATACAGCACGAGTTCAATTACAATGACGACCAGCTTGCAAAACGCAAATTAAAAAGGCTAAACATCGACCCGCGCAACGTCGAGATGAAATGGATTATGGATTTCTGCGCCCAGGCGCTGAGAGAGATAACAATCGGACTCGGCGGCAAGAACGACGGCTTCATGATGAACTCCGGCTTTGCAATAGCGGTTTCATCGGAGGTCATGGCTATCCTGGCTGTTGCAAAAGACCTTAAGGACATGAGAGAGAGGATGGGCCGGATCGTTGTCGCTTATGACAAGAGCGGAAAACCCGTTACAACAGAAGACCTTAACGTGGCAGGCGCAATGACCGCATGGATGGTTGAGGCCTTGAATCCAAACCTTATGCAGACCATTGAAGGTCAGCCTGTGCTTGTACATGCAGGACCTTTTGCCAACATCGCGATCGGACAGTCCTCCATCATTGCAGACAGGGTGGGTCTTAAACTTGCCGACTACAACGTAACCGAGTCCGGCTTTGCCGCTGACATCGGATTTGAGAAATTCTGGAACCTCAAATGCAGGTTCTCAGGATTAAAGCCAAACGCAGCGGTCCTTGTCGCAACGATAAGGGCGTTGAAATGTCACGGGGGCGCGCCGATCCCTGTCCCCGGGAAACCGATACCTGAAGAATACAAGGGTGAAAATGTTGGATGGGTAGAGAAAGGCTGTGATAACCTCATCCACCTTCTGAATGTAATAAAGAAAGCGGGCATCAACCCTGTTGTCTGCATAAATGCCTTTTACACCGATACAGACAATGAAATCAAGGCCGTCAGGAGAATTGCCGAGGCCGCAGGCGCAAGGGTCGCGCTCTCCAAGCACTGGCAGTACGGCGGCGAAGGCGCGCTTGAACTTGCTGACGCGGTTGTTGACGCATGCAATGAGCCGAACGACTTCAAGTTGCTGTATGAACTTTCAACTCCCCTCCGCAAGCGTATCGAATTGATCGCGAAAGAAGTCTACGGGGCCGACGGGGTTGAATATACTCCCGACGCGCTGGCAAAGGCAAAGAGGATGGAGGACGACCCGGAGACCTCGAAGCTTGGAACATGCATGGTCAAGACACACCTCAGCCTTACCGACAATCCGAATTTAAAAGGGGTCCCAAAAGGATGGAAGCTCCTTGTGCGCGACATTCTCACATACAAAGGCGCGGGCTTTGTCGTCCCTGTTGCGGGCGCGATCAAATTGATGCCCGGGACAGCATCCGACCCTGCTTACCGCAGAGTTGATGTGGACGTGAACACCGGCAAGGTAAAAGGCTTATTCTAATAAACAACGGAAAGCCCCTGTTTCCCTGAATGAACAGGGGCTTCCATTTTTATATTTTTTGAAGACTGACATTTGGGTAATTTCATATAGAACGTTTGATGGAGCTGTTCCCATATGATTGGAAATCTCCCCAATATCTTGACTCTTGCAAGGATCCTGCTTTTGCCATTCTTTGCAGCTTCACTTATTTATAAAGACTATACCCTCGCATTGTCCATTTTTATCGCGGCGTCGGTTACCGACCTGCTTGACGGGTTTATCGCGAGGATCAGGAAACAAACAACTTATTTCGGCAGTATCCTGGACCCGGTTGCGGACAAATTTTTTCTGATAACCTCTTTTGTCCTTATGAGCATATACGGTTCGCTGCCGGTATGGCTTGCAATTATAGTCATCAGTAAAGATATAATTGTAGTAACGGGTTGTATAATCATATACCTTGTTACTCACAACCTGAAGATCGAACCGAGTATATGGGGAAAGGCCGCAAGCACCTGCCAGTTTGCACTGATAGGTTTTATCCTGCTGCTGAAAAATATAAACAGCGAAACGCAAATTGATACCATGTACTTTCTTCTGACCGCGGCGATAACAGCAGTGGCAGGAGTCCATTATGTGTATAAGGGGCTAAAACAAAATACTTAAATTATTATGCAGGCGATAATAAGCAACATAGTTGAAGGAAGCATCGCGCAGAACGCGGGCCTTGAAAAAGGTGATGTCATTTTAAGCATAAACGACAACCCCGTCAGGGACGTTATAGATTACATGTTCTATTCGCGGGACGACTCCGTCAACCTCAAAATCCAGCGGGGCAATAAAACGCAACTCTTTAAGATCAGAAAGAAAGAGGGTGATTACCTCGGCGTCGAATTAAAGCCGTCGAGGATAAAACCGTGCAGGAACAAATGCGTGTTCTGCTTTGTGGACCAGCTGCCCAAGGGCCTCAGAAAGACCCTTTACCTGAAGGACGATGATTACCGCATGTCCTTTATTCACGGCAACTACATCACCCTTACAAATCTTTCCGATCCGGACAAGAAGCGCATTATTGAACAGAAGCTCAGCCCTCTCTATATCTCCGTGCATACGACCAATAACGAGCTGAGAAAGAAGATGTTGGGTAATCCGAAAGCATCCGACATTTTACAGGAGCTGCACGATTTTACCGCGCACAAAATTAGGATCCATGCCCAGATAGTCGTATGCCCTGGCCTGAACGACGGTGAGGAGCTTCTAAAGACCATCAAAGACCTGCAGAAATTCTATCCCTATGTGGCATCCATTGCGGTCGTCCCCGTCGGGCTGACAAAGTTCAAAAAGCCCAATGTAAAACCAGTTGAAAAACCCGATGCCGTAAAGGTCATCGATACCGTGAAACAGGCAAGGGTCAGGTTCAGGAAACGCCACGGTGATCCGGTGGTGTATATTGCAGATGAATTTTATATCAAGGCCGACCTGCCCTTCCCTCTCCTTAAAGATTACGGAGACCTGCCGCAGATCGAGAACGGTGTCGGGCTGGTGCCGCTGTTTTTGAACGCCGCAAAAAAAATAAAACTTCCGAAAAAGATCGAGCCGAGAAGGGTGGCCACTTTCACCGGCGCGTCATTTATTCCTTATCTTGAGGAATTCGCTAAAAGGCTCAATACGATCGAAGGACTGAGTCTCGACATATTCAGGGTTGAAAATAAGTTCTTCGGCCCTACGGTGACAGTGGCCGGATTAATTACCGGCAAAGATATCGTGAAGACACTCGCCGGCAAGACCAGGGCCGACTGCCTGATCGTGCCCAATGTTATGCTGAGATACGGAACAGATGTGTTTTTAGACAACGTCACCTTAAATGACCTTGGAGAATGTCTCGGCATGAACGTCAAAGCCGTTGATTCAACGCCTGAAGGACTTTTAAAAG
The DNA here is from genome assembly GCA_016214845.1 of Nitrospirota bacterium. Taxonomy (NCBI): domain Bacteria; kingdom Pseudomonadati; phylum Nitrospirota; species Nitrospirota bacterium. The sequence goes on from JACRMS010000033.1 coordinate 36,200, forward strand.
GAATAACAGATGGATGTAAGTGGGAAAACTAAAATAGCCGGCATCTTCGGCAACCCGATCGAGCATACTCTCTCGCCCGCAATGCACAATGCCGCATTCAAGACTCTCCGGCTTGATATGTGTTATGTCCCTTTCAGGGTTTTGCCTGAAAATTTACCGGACGCGGTCAGGGCCGTCCGCAGTTTAGGTCTCCTCGGTGTCAATGTAACAGTGCCTCATAAGGAACAGGTTATTCCCCTGCTCGATGAGGTTGACAGGGAGGCCCTGTTTATCGGCGCTGTTAATACAGTTGTTAACACTGCCGGGAAATTGAAGGGATACAATACCGACGGCAGGGGCTTCATGAGTTCCCTGTCTGAAGAAGGAGTATCAACAGAAAGCAAGGACATCCTCATCATCGGTGCAGGAGGTGCATCAAGGGCGGTAAGTTATTATTTAAGTGAAAAGGCTTCAAAGCTTTATTTATATGATGTCGACAGGCCAAAGGCAGAGAGGCTGATAAACGACCTCAAAAAAATCCGCATTAATGTATCTCTTCTTGATGACCCGAAAAACATCGGGAAGCCGGATATAATTATCAATGCAACGCCTCTTGGACTCAAGCAGGAGGACCCTCTGCCGTTAGATCCCGATTTCATCACACCTGATACGGTCGTATGCGACCTTGTATACAAAAAGACAAGATTACTTCAGGAAGCTGAAAGGAAAAGGGCAAAAACGATCAATGGGTCGGGTATGCTCTTATGGCAGGGGGTGCTGGCATTTGAGCTGTGGACAGGAGTTAAGCCGCCTGTTGATGTCATGCGTCAGGCGTTATTGTCAAGAATTAAATAAAGTATTTTTGCATTGAAGCTTGATATTTTTATTAAAATTGATATGATAAAGAAAACCTGAAACAAAAGGAGAAAAAATGAAAAGGACAAATATCCGTTTTTTATTAATCATAGTATTATTTTTTATATTTTCAATATGCGCGTCATCGCCGGTAACTGCAGATGATGTGCAAAAATTAACAGGGATGAAATTTGTTCAACTTGCAAGAGGCGGGATGTTATACGACAACTGGATGGCAGAGCTTGGTGGAAAAATTGACAAGACACATCCTTCATACCCTGCAAACGGGCCTCAAAAAGGCCCTGATACCTGGCGCTGCAAGGAATGCCACGGGTGGGACTATAAAGGCAAAGTCGGCGACTACTCAAAAGGAAGTCATTACACAGGTATAACAGGTATACGTTCATACGCGAACATGGACCCTGTCGAGATAGTTAAAATACTTAAAAACGATACACATGCCTTCGACAATAAATTGTCCGAAAACGATTATGACGCGCTTGCCCTCTTTGTATCTCTGGGGCAAATAGATGTAGACCTCTTTATTAATCGTGAAACTAAAAAGAGTTTCGGGGATGTAGCCAGCGGCAGCAGGATATATCTTGCAACGTGCATTAAATGCCACGGAGTCGACGGGAAAGAAATAAATATGAGTACCGACAAAAATACAGTGAGATATATTGGAACTGTAGCAAACAAAAACCCGTATGAAACTTTGCATAAGATCCGCTGGGGACATCCCGGCACGCCGATGATCTCCTTGCTGTTCCTTGAACTCAAAGAACAACTCGATGTGCTCGCATTCTGCCAGGCCCTGCCGGAAAGATAGAATTAAGACCGGAGAGCTGTAAAAAAAGGCGCTGCACTAAGTCAATTTCTTCAAAACCTCTGCTGCGAGTATACCAACGGTTTTTTGTCTTAGCTCGCCTTCTTCGTAGAAATCGATGATGCTGTTGTCGCCCCTCAACGCTTCCAGGTCATTGATTACTTCCGTTGCTCCCATTTCACCAAGCGCCCATACCGCGTAACCCCGAAGCGTTGTGTCAGCACTATGAATATATGAACGGATAATGGAAACCGCATACTCAACCGTTTCGGCGTTTATCTTTCCGATCCTGCCCATTGCCCAGATAACGCCGCTTCTCAGCATTATTTCATCGTGGGAAGACGCTATTATCGGCGCGAGGTCCGAACACAGCGAGGGGTTGTTCCTCACTATTTCGCCAAGGATCTGTGGTGCGCTCCATGGTATCCCGCCGGATTCATCGCGCATCATCCATAACAAGCGGTTCGCGATATTCCTCACAACGTCAGGATGCGATTTTGATATTTCTTTTGCGGCTAAACCAATGGCCTCTATAGCCCGCCACGATACCTGGCTCTTTTTTTCATAGGAAAGGGAGATGAGTTTACTGATGACTTTTCTGTCATCACAGGAGAGTCTCGATATAACGTCAAAGGCCTTTTTATCAAGGAGGGAAATTATTTCATCTTTTGAAGGCGGCACCTGATTTACCTGTTCACTGCAGGACAAGTTTAATATCGGGCATCCGTTCCTGAAAAGCAACTCTTACGCAGTTGGACTCGCATTCGGCGCAAAATCCCACACACTTTATTATCACCTTCTTGCCTTTTATCTCAATCAGTTCGGCAAAACTGTCATGAGCCTCAAGAAGCCAGTTTAAATTGTGTAAGACCTCGTGTACCCTTTTCTCGATCTCTTGCATACTTTTGATAGAGTTTACCTCTGATATTTAGTTAATGAGAAACCACTTACGGCTTGCACAAGAAAACAATGGAAATATTTTAACATATATTCCCTTAAAATTTTCCGTGATACTCCTTTACCTTTTTAGCAAACTCCCTTGCAAACTCATAACACTTCCGGTTCTCTTCCGCAGAAGGCTTGTAAAGCACCTGCAATCCCGGTTCAACGGCTTCCAGTTTCATTCTCTTAAATTCTTCATACGCCTCTTTCACCGCGCCGCCGCCCCATCCATAGCTTCCGAACGCGCCCATGATACGGTTCTTGGGACGCAGTCCCCTTAAATGGGTCAGAAATTCCGCGACAGAAGGGAACAATATGTTGTTCAGCGTCGGGCTTCCGATAAGGCATCCCCTTGATTTCCAGAATTCCTTTATAGCGACGCTCATCGGCGTAGCACGCAGCTTTATTACCTTGCAATCAATACCCTCATCTTTTATGCCGTGCATCAGGGGAAGAGTCATAAGCTCTGTGCTGTGCCACATGGTATCGTAAATAACGGCAATGCTTAAAGACGTCTTTCCGTTTGCAAGATCGAGATATTTCTGTATGATGTTGCCCGCCTCCTGTCTCCAGATTATGCCGTGGTCAGGCGCGATCATGTCTATCTCAAGCCCGAGTTTAGTTATTTCAGCAATCTTGCTTTTGATTAACTCCCCGAAAGGCATGAGTATATTTGCGTAGTAGTCAACGACGGAATCTTCAAGGTCTGAGTGTGAAGCGCACTCAATGAATTCATCGTCAAACCTTGAGGATGTCGCGATATGCTGTCCGAAAGCGTCCTGTGAAATAAGCAGCTTTGCCTCTTTCACATAAGTCATCATTGAATCAGGCCAATGAAGCATCGGGGTTTCGATGAAGAACAGATTGTATTTGCCGGTGTTAATAACATCCCCTGTCTTTACAATCTTGAACTTCCATTTTGAAGTATCAAAGTGCCTGTCAAGTCCTTTCTTCCCCTTCTCAGTGATATAAATAGTTGCATCAGGCGCAAGCGACATTATCTTGTCAACGCTGCTTGCGTGATCAGGCTCAATATGGTTTATCACAAGGTTAACGATCTTGGAAGGGTCGGTCAGCTCTTTTATATTGTTTATTGTTACCCGGGAGAAATCATGCTTCACCGTATCCACGAGGGTAACTTTTTCGTCCATTATAAGATAATTGTTATACGTCGTTCCTTTTGGCGTCATGTATCCGTGAAAATCTCTTACGGCCCAGTCAATTGCCCCCACCCAGAAAATATCAGGTTTTATTTCTATTGTCTTCACACTTCCCTCCGAGAATATTTAGAAAAGAATTTCACAATAAGTTTGCAAGATTTGAGAATTTGTTTTATGTATAATTTATAACACAACAGATGGAAAATGGGAAGGTGCATATAATTATTTCAGGCTTGGTCCAGGGCGTTTTCTTTCGGGCAAGCACACGGGATATGGCTTTAAGTCTCGGACTAAAAGGTTGGGTCAGAAACTTGCCTGACGGAAATGTTGAAGCGGTCTTTGAAGGCCAGGTGGACAAACTCAAACAAGCCGTTCAATGGTGTCATAAAGGCCCTCCGGGCGCGCGGGTTGTGAAAGTTAAAGAGAAATGGCAGGGGTATACAGGAGAGTTTTTAAGTTTTGATATCAGGTATGGATATTGAATGAATTGGCGTACATTTTTGTGTATTTTTTTATTGACATTTATTCATGAAAGATGACATTATATTTTTACTTATAAATAATTCTTTATGTATTTGGAAGGCTGCAAAAAAATCTTTATTCTTGCAACCTTTTTAAGAGAAGCAAAGATATTTTTTTGCTTTAGCTTTAATAAGGAGGTAATGAAGTTGGCTGAAGGAAAAGTGAAGTGGTTCAATGAAGCCAAAGGTTACGGCTTTATAACAAGCGAAGAAAGCGGCGACATATTCGTTCACTATTCTTCCATTCAGGGCAACGGATTCAAGACCCTTGCCGAAGGCCAGGCCGTCAGCTTCGACGTTGAACAGGGACCCAAAGGCCCCAAGGCTGTAAACGTAAACAAAGTATAATTTACCTTTATAATTCCCCCTGCTATGCTCTCATATCAGGGGGGTTTTTTGTTCTCTGTCTTTTTCAGAATGCGGACTTCACGATACGTATAACGCAAGGCGCGCTATCTTATTAAGAGTAGCCTCCAGTCCTTCTCTTAAAAGCTCAATGGCTTTCTGCCTGTCTTGCACAAGCTCACCATTCACTTGTAAATCTGCACTGCCCGACTCGACCAGAGCTGCTAACTCATTTAATAAGTCCTCTCTACCCCTGGTGCCGTCCATTAGCATCAACAATCGCCTCTCCAGTGAACTATCCATCTGTACGCTTGTGTGGCGCAGGCTTGTGACACGGTTATCATTCTTCAGTTGTAAACGCACTAATGGACTGACAACAGGACGCTCACTGACATTCATAGTAAATTTGGGAGGGCCAATATGAAGCTCTGACAATCCTGCGGCAAAGGTCCATAAAATAATTTTGCACAGAGCGGGCACAGCTTCTTCTGAGGCGGTTTCATTTTCAGAAGGGCCGCTATTCAAACGGCTTCGTACTTTCAAAAGCAGGTCGTTGAAATGCAATGACCCCGGCCATGCATCTGCCAGTTCAGCGATAACAGCCTTTGCGAGCGGATGGCCTGTCTTCATGGACGCGCCCTGAGAATTCCGGAATTCTTCCTCGGCCTCAGAGGCAATTGCGGGTCTTTGTGATACGGGCTGGGCAGACGAGGCAATATAATAATTCATCATCTGCTCAGGCTGCGGCGTCCGCTCCAGTTTGACATCCTTATGGCATAAGAGAGTGCGCCGGAACCTCCGGCATCTGAAAAAATCCATGTATTGTTCCTTGAGCATGGTCCGGCCCTTTGAAAGGGCCTGCAAAATATTTGTGACATCCGAGGGAAACGCCTCCTGCATATCATGAAAATTCGCATCAGACAAATACTGCAGCCCGTGCTTGTCAGCAAGCTCCATGAACTGGTAGAAATAAAGCGGCAGATTGACCTCAGCCAGCTCGTCATGGTAAATGCTCTCATCGCACCTCTCTGATAATTCTTTCACTGTGTCCTTCAGGAACTTGCTGTAATTATTTTCAGGCAGCGACTCTGAAAGAAACTTTACAAAACTTAAAGCCTGGCTGATCTGCTCTTTCGGCCCTTCATATTGAGCGGCGTGAAAGCGCATCATCCCTCGCACCATACCCTGAAGGTGGTAACCGGGATGAGTATTGTAACTCACATAGGCAACCCCATTCGGTGAAAGGAGGTCTTTGCAAATGGCCATGATCTTTTCCTGCACCGGAGGCGGGACCCATGAAAACAGTCCGTGGGCGATGATGTAATCGAATTGTCCGAGATCGGCAGATACCTCCATTATGTCCAATTGCCGGAGAGTGATGTTTTTCAGTCCAAGCGCATCTACCGTGGCCTGTCCTTGCTCGATCGGGCTTTTCGCGAGGTCAATGCCTGCAAACTCACTGTGCGGCAAAACCAGCGCCATAGGGACAATATTGCCCCCGCTGCCGCAGCCGAGCTCAAGCACCCGGCAGTTTTCTGCAGGCGCAGGATTCATTCCGAACAGAGTGGCCAATGTCGCGAGATGCTCAGGATGCGTCTGCGGGTACGCGTAACTGGGATAAAGGAATTTATCGTAAGGATTCATTCTGCATTAAAAATAATCTTAACTGAAACAGGATGTCAAGCACATTATCACTGCTCCAGACTTTATATAGGGATTTAAGAAAATGGATTCAAGAACGAATTACTGAGTCTCAAATGCGCCTATATCGGTCCTCGAAACACCGTCCTTGTTCCCGTCAATCGGCCTCGTCTTTCCATCAAAATCGTCGGTGGGCGCACTTAAATCACTCCCTGAATCTATCGCAGGTGAATTGGCTTTTAACCGGTAATTGCCGGAAGACACATCAATGAACATTGGATCGGCAGAGATATTGAAGTTTACACCGGTTTGATCGGCAATCCCTTGGTAATTGATTGTGTTGCTGTAGACCAGGTTGTTTTCCCATACAGGCAGGCCGGTCTCTGGCCATGTCAAATTGTTCTCGAATCCAATATTATTTCCCACAATAATATTATTTCGGTATACATGGTATGTAGCCGCATAACTACTCTCCAAAATTCCTGCGCTGTTTGAAACAAAGGTGTTATTTATTACCTCTGTCTTTTCATCTGTAAAAAGGCTCATCTTTATAGCGGGACATGCGTTCTCATGGAATAAATTGTTAATTACGCGCGGTGAGGATCTGTCAATAAATGAAATTACCGCAAAATCTTTACGCGAATAATCTGACCAGCATGAATTATTTCGAAAAATATTCTTCTCTATGATCGGCGAAGCAGATGAACCCGTGATTGCAGCGCCAAGGTAGCTTGAACTGTTACCTTTAAATATATTCTCCAGTATCCGTGTATTCTTTCCAAATATCGTGATCGCCTGCTTTGCATTGGTTATAGTAAACCCCTTTATGGTTCCACCCGGTCCGATGACGATAGGAGTATAATAGGGAGCTAAAACAGCATCGCCGTCAATAATTGTGTTTGAAGATCCGGACATGCTCTGGAGAGTAATGTCTTTACCACCAAAATTGATCCCACTATAATAAACTCCCGGCGGCACCATAATAGTATCACCGGATTCTGCGGCATTGATTGCATCCTGAATGCTGCCTCCGTTTAACTTAGAGAAAGCGTTGATTATTATCGTATCAGGGATGCTATCTCTCTTGCCGTTATTGACAACCAGGCTTAGCACGTAACTTCCAATTACGTCAGGAATAAAGCTCGGTCCAACAGAATTTGGATTAGATAAGACTGCAGTACTTTCGGCCGGAACTGAGACAAATGTCCAGTTGTAGGTTAAAGAATCCTCGCAGAAAAAACAGTCTGATCTACTTGCTGAACCATCAAGGCTGACAAGATTTCCTTGAAATACGGTCTGATCGGCCCCTGCATTGGCAAAAGGAGCTGGTAACGCGTTAACATAGATTACCACTTCAACTGCCGTGCTATTTGCAATGCTGTCACTGACTATCAAACTGATTTTATATCTTCCCGGCAAGTCGGGTGTAAATTTCGGGTTTATGGAATTCGGATCGGAAAGAGCGGCATTGCTTCCTGGGGGAACAGAATCGAGAGTCCATGTGTAAGTCATCATATCTCCGTCCGGATCATAGCTTCCGTGGCCATCAAGAGTGACCTCACTGCCTTCATAAACATTTTGTCCATAACCTGCGTTTGCCACAGGGGCGCTGTTCTCTCCGGGCCAATGCTCTCTTGAATCCAATTCAAATGATCCGTCGCCGTCTTCGTCGGCGTAAACGCGGTATGCCGCACCGGAAACCATTTCCAATTTGGCCCTGCTGTTGCCGGAGCCGGAGACTACGAGGAGACCTGTAAACGGCCAGTTAGCACCGGCGTAAATGCGGAAAGGCCTGACAGTCGATACATCCACATAGCCGTAAGCCGGGTCATAATACCTCCCTGACATGGTGAATTCCGTGCAACTCCCCGATGTATCCCATGTGTCGGAAAAAGTCATCCTGAAGTCTTCATATTTGTACACCTTTGCCGAACAGGAGCAGCTTATCATCATGTTCATGGTGATAGCATAAGGATAGGCCGTATAATCATAAGTTATACTCCCTCTGCTGACAGAAGTGTCCCCTTCATATGAGACGTTCAGGTCATTAAAATTGATTGTCATCAACAGGTATTTGCCTGTATAAATGTCGTATTTTCCAGTCATGTCCGTATTGCCGGAAACTGTAACGCCGTCGCTGCAATAGGAGTTGTACTTTATCGAGCCGTTTGTTTCCCCCGTCTGAGGATCATAGTTTAAAATGCGGTCCAAACTGCCACCGCAGTTACCTTCAATGGTTTCGCTTTCACTTTCCATTGCGCCTGATACAGTCGCATTAGATTTTGAGACTATATTTGCATTTTGAAATGATCTTTCAAGAGTTTTGGATAATATCAATAAACGCGGGCGCGCTGGTTCAATAGTTTTCCTGGTTTCTGTTTGGGAACCAGCCGCACTCTTCTGCGCTATATTCATATCGCCGAATGCAATATCACCCCCTTCAAATGCCATCATTGAAACTTCTTCAGCGTTATTTGCAGTTATCGCAGCCTGCGTCACGCTGCCTGAATATGTAACTATATTAATATGCTTGCTGTTATCTCCTTCGTTGCTACTACCGCCTCCCCCTCCACCACCACACGCGATAAAAACACCAGAGAATAAAGCGCAGAGTATTAACATTAAGACATGTACGGTTTTTGTTTTCATAATCCGATCCCCTTCGATAATGTTAGCGCTATAACCGCAATACAAATTTGATAAGAACCCGACAAAAGAACTTCTTGGGATAAATTAATTTATCATTTCCAGACACTGTTGTCACCTGTCCGAAAGTACAGGTGACAGGATAAGCCAAATACCATCCTTGACTTATCATCAAAAAGCCTTTATTTTTATCTTTAACAACAGTGAAGAGGAATTTATAAATGTTCAAGTCAGATAACTGGTTCGCTTTGGCCTTTTGCTCTCTTCTGTTCTGGGGGCTGTGGGGCTTTTTTCAGAAATTAGCGACGAGCTACATCAGCCCCAGGAATGTTTATGTCTTTGCCGCCCTCGGCACATTGATCATCGTCTTCTTCACTCTTCTGTCAATGAACTTCAAAATGGAAATGCACGGGAAAGGGACCGCTTATGCTGTCCTTGCGGGACTTACCGGAGCCATAGGCGGCCTGTTCTTTGTTCATTCTGTCGGCAGGGGAAAGGCCTCCATCGTAATAACACTGACCGCGCTTTATCCGGTTGTTACAATTCTCCTTTCGTTTATAATTCTGAAAGAAGAAATCACATTGAGGCAAGGTATCGGGGTCCTTCTTGCACTGATATCAATGGCGCTGCTTTCAATGTAGGTCATGTCTCATGAACAGCCATACTCATTGCGTCATTCCGGGCTTGACCCGGAATCCAGTTCTTCTCTGGATTCCCGCTTTCGCGGGAATGACATTCTCATCACTCTTTGATCTCATGCGCTCAATCACACTCCTGCTTGACCAGCATCGCATCTTTTATCTTCTGTGCCTTTTCTTTACCAGCCAGTCTCCTGACAATGGCAAGCCCAAAACATATAGCTGTCCCGGGACCCCTGCTCGTCAGGATATTCCCGTCCTCTACAACAACCTTTTCTTCGTACACGGAATTACCAAGCCTCTCCCTGTAAGCTGGAAATGAAGTTACGTGCTTGCCTTCAAGTATGCCGGCATTCGCAAGGACGTAAGGTGCCGCGCAAATAGCGGCGGCGAGTTTTCCTTTTCCGTGAAAATCCCTGATGAGGTCTTTTACTCTTTTGTCCGCATTGAGATTGTCAGAGCCGGGCTGCCCTCCCGGAAGCACGATCATGTCAAAGTCATCAGCCTTCACATTATCGATCACAGTATCAGGAATGACCTTCACCTTTCTCGCGCTTACGACATGGCCGTCGTGCAGGCCTGTTACTGCAACATCGATTTCCGCCCTTCTCAAGACGTCAATTATCGCCATTGCCTCGACCTCTTCAAAACCGTCAGCGAGTATCACCGCAACCTTCGGCATATCAATCCTCCTTTAAATGTTTTTTCATGGTCGAATGGGAAAAAGCATAGGGCATAGAGCAAAGAGCATGAGTAAATTCTGTCTTTCATTTCAGCCAAAAGACTCCAAATGACTTTTATTAGTTGTTTAATGCTTCTATTTTTTCCCACGCGTGAGAACCATTGTCACCCATTTATCGTCGAACATTTTTTCTTCAGGTATGAGACCCGCATTTTCCGCTGCCTTTAAAACATTCTCCTCATCTCCGGCAAGCATACCTGAAAGAACAGCAATGCCCCCGCGATTCAGCCTGGATACGATTTCAGGGGCGATCTCAATAAGCGTTTTGGCGATGAGATTAGCAATGATGACATCAAATGTACCCTGTACCAATGAAATACTTCCTTCCTTTATTTCCACATTCTTCAGGTTGTTCAGTTCAACATTTCTTCGGGCTGCGTCAACAGCAAGCGGGTCATTGTCAATCCCGGTTATTTGCGTAAATCCCAACATGGATGCCCCGATGGCAAGAATACCTGTACCGGTTCCGATATCGAGGAGACTTTTTCTCCCGCCTACTGTTGAAATTCTTTCAATATGCGCAAGGCAGGTCCTTGTGGTCTCATGATGACCTGTGCCGAACGCCATCCCCGAATCTATAAGGATGTTGATACGTCCGGCGTGCTCCTTTTCCCATGGGGGAATAATCGTGATATTTTCTCCTGCAAGGATAGGAGTGATATTCTTTTTCCATTCGGCATTCCAGTCTTTATCAGGAAGCAGGACATGACTGAAAGAAAGCGCTGATCCAAGGCCGGAAGATTTGAGCACCAGCTTAAACCGGGACAGCTCGTCACAGAGAAGTGCGATATCTTTTTGCCCTTCAAAATAGGCGGTGAGCTGTCCGTCCCTTTCAATAAAACCGAGGCAGCCCATATCATTCAATTTATTCATGACGGCTTCCCTTGATTCATCCGGGGCAATGACAGTAAATTCGTAGTATTTCATCAAATAATTGTATCAGGTTTTTCTATATTTTTTATATTGACACAACCATGCATCGAATGATACGTTATTTAATAACTGGATAATCCAACGGGGACTAATAATGAATATCAGGTACACTTTCATAGGAATAATTGCTGTCCTTGCGGGGATTTGGCTTTATGCCGCTTTGTCCGCCCTTAAAGTAGAGGAAGGCTCATTTCCCAATAAAGTAATAATAAAAGAAGGCATCATACGATCAGAGGAAGATGTTGCAAGGGCCCTTTCCGATGAAAAAGGCTTTGACCTTGAAGGCGCATACAAGACGGGATTTTCACCTACTGATGTAATTGATTATTTATCAAAAGAACCTCACAAATATCCGGTCACTTTATATGATGGAAAGTTTTACGAAGGCAGACAGACCGTGGTCCGCCTCATACCTCTCTCAGTATGCATCCTTCTGATCGCAGGCGGGATCTTTCTGATCATTTAAAAAGGAAGAACAAAAAAATTCTGAGTTCTTCGATATAGCTGCAATATATCACGTTAGTCATTCCGACTTGTTCGGAATCTTTCTTTAAGAAGGATTCCTGTCAAGCAGGAATGATATCGCCCCCCCTCACTGGGCTTTAAAGATTAACCGGGTTTACAATTTGAAGATGTTATAATTATCTCCATGAATATAGTTACTGCTAAGGGCCTGACGAAATACTACAACTCTTTATGCGCGCTGAACGGCATAGATTTTGAGATCATTAAAGGCGAATGTTTCGGTTTCCTTGGACCAAACGGCGCTGGCAAAACTACTGCCATGAGCATAATCCACTGTTTTATGCCGCCCACGTCAGGGGAAGTAAAAGTGTTCGGCATGGACGTTATTGAAAATCCATCGGAGATAAAGGCAAGATTAGGCGTAATGCCCCAGGACAACAACCTCGATCCAGATCTTTCCGTCCTTGAGAACCTGATTGTCTATGCAAGATATTTTGATATACCCAGGGAAGAAGCTGCGCAGCGGGCAGGAGAGCTTCTGAATTTTGCGGAAATCAGCGAGAAGTCCGGCGTAAAAATAACGAGCCTCTCAGGTGGAATGAAGCGCAGGCTGCTCCTTGCAAGGGCGCTGATAAACAATCCTGAAATGATGATTCTGGACGAACCCACGACCGGGCTTGATCCCCACAGCAGGCATTCCGTCTGGGACCAGCTTAATCAATTGAAGGCGAAAGGCATAACTTTCATACTTACGACACACTACATGGAAGAGGCTGAAAAACTCTGCGACAGGGTGGCGATCATGGATTCAGGACGGATTGTTGCGATAGATTCTCCGTCAAAGCTTACAGCCGTTCACGGCGGAGATCTGGAAGAAATTTATTTAAAACTGACAGGGAGCAGCCTTGAGGGATAATATGAAAATCCCCCTACATCCCCCTTTTTCAAAGGGGGACTTATTCCCCTCTTTAGCAAAGAGGGGCGAGGGGAGATTTTGGAAAAACCATGCGGGTAATAAGCATTGAAAATTAAAAGGGCGTTCAGGATCTGGCAGAGAAATTTTACTGTTTACAAAAAGCTCTATCTGTCGAGCATAGCCTTCAATTTTGTCGAACCGGTGCTTTACCTTGTTGCGATGGGGCTTGGGCTTGGAGGCCTTGTAAAGGATGTGAACGGCGTGCCCTATATAAAATTCATTGCCCCGGGGCTGATCGCTTCCTCCGCGATGTTTGCAACTGCCTCCGAATGCACTTACGGAACTTATATCAGAATGGCGCATCAGAAAACATTTGACGCAATACTTGCCACGCCTGTGAGTATAGACGACCTCACAGCCGGAGAGATGATGTGGGGCGCGACAAAAAGCGTTTTCTACGGCTCAATAATAACCCTTGTGATCTTCTTATTCGGACTCGTTGATTCGCCGGTGATCATTCTTGCCATACCCGTGCTTTTTATCAGCGGAATGATCTTCGCGGAAATCTCGATAATAACTACCGCTGTTGTGCCGGGCATCGATTTTTTCAGTTATTTCTTTACCGTCCTGTTAACGCCGAGTTTTCTTTTCTCCGGAATTTTTTTCCCGCTCGATACGTTGCCCCCGGTTGTTACGAAGATAGCTTTCTTTACGCCCCTTTATCATCTCGTGAATATCTGCAGGGCGTTTTCAGCAGGCTCATTATACTCCGTGAGATGGGACATAGCGTGGCTTATCATTGTAGCCGGACTGCTTGCGCCCTACCCCTTCAGGCTCATGCGCAGAAGGATGATAAAATAATTTCATTTCTCAATTGCCTCGTTGCGTTTTATGCGCTTATTCAGCGCCTGCCGGGTGAGGCCCAGAAGGGACGCGGCTATGCCCTGATTGCCATTCGCGCGTTTTAATGCCTCGGATATCAAAAGTTCTTCTGCTTCCTCCAGGGTAGGTAGGCGTCCGTTGTCCTTGATGATGGAAAAATTCTCATTAAGTGGCGGGGCAGCATTGGTTTTCACATTCAAACCTTTGTGTTTCATGAACTGCTTAAAACTATTCATTGAAAGTATCCCGGAATTATGCTGGGCGACGGCATCAAAAACCATAGCCTGCAATTCACGCACGTTTCCGGGGAAGGAATAATTCAACAGCATGGTTGTCAGTTCTTGAGGGTACGAAGGTTTTTTCCGAGAACGTTCTTGAACGCGGGGGTTACCTGCTTAAAATATCCGGCCAGGTCAGTAATGCACAACATGTCATTTGAGAGGTCAAACAAATGTTCGAGGTTATTTCCTGAATGCTGGTAAAATGTTTTTGGTTTCTCCACCGGCGAGACGCGGCTGTGTTTTTTTGCAAACTCGCTTATGGACTGTATCTTTGATTTGTCATCATCTTTCATAGATCACCTCATCAATAAAGATAAAATTTCCGGAGCACAAAGGAGTTATTTATTTTACTACTTTCAAACGTCCTCTGTGGAATATATTTCATATGCCTATTAACCAACCTCTCAACTTCAACCATGCCCCTCTCTCTCCCGCCCAGCGGCCCTTTCCGATATACGCATGACTTAAGATTGCCACTGTTTGCACTTTCAATAAATGCAAAAATCAGGCTAAGAAATGAGTTTTAATGAAAATTAATTATTAAGCTTGATAATCAGGAAGATAGCGGGTGGAGTACTTTATTTAGTGATAAACCAAATGGGTGCGACGGAAATTGACAGAAAATTCAGGGAAACCGTGATATCTTCATATGAGCTAAGGGTTTTTCATGGGTGCAACTTTTGTCTCATTAGCAAATAATGTCGCGCCCATTCATCGATGAAAGAAACTTCATTCAACTTTGACAATTATGTCCTGCGGAAGTCTTCTCAATAAGTCATCTGCTGCCTTGTTAAGAGATTCTTCAGATTTGGATTCGGCGGTTATCAAGACCCTGTATTCCTTCGCTCCGGTAATTGGATATGAACCGAATGCGACGCCTGAATGTTCCGCAACAACTATATTCAAACTTTCCGCAATTTCAGTTTCATGCGTATTGAGATAAATTTTTTTCAGATAGAATGACGGGGAACGGAACCGTTCTTTTATAAATGAGAACTTGTTCCGCATGTAATCCGGGATGCCGGGAAAGATAAAAATGTTCTTGAACGAAACAACGGGAAAGCGCATGTTCTGCTCGCAAATGATTTCAACCCCCTCCGGCAATTCCGCCATTTTCAAGAGTGCGCTGTTTACATTGTTCTTGAACCTTAAAGTTAATATCTTCTCAATTTCAGGATGCTGTACAAGCTTCACGCCAAAGCCTTTTGCGATGCCTGCCATTGTCACATCATCATGAGTAGGCCCTACCCCGCCTGACGTGAAAACGTAATCATAACGTCTCGAAAACTCCGCGGCTTCCCTGCCTATTATATCTATATCATCAGGTATGACTGATATCCGCCTGACATCCACTCCCAGGCCCCTCAATTCACAAACAAGAAAGTGAGAATTAATGTCCCTCACCTTCCCGGAGAGTATTTCGTTCCCGATGATTATTATCCCAGCCGTCTTTGAATTTTGCATATTATAATTTATCAAAAATCATACCCTAATGTCTTCTCTTAAGGGAGTTAGCGGTTTTCATTAAAGTTTCCCTAAGTTATGCCGAATAGTATTGCATATGGACATACGTTCATTGATGGCATCTCTTTGCTATACGTAATTACAACTTAGTTAAGTTGATCATAGAATGACCTATGAATAAAAATGACTTTCATAAGCAATTAAAAGATATACGTCCGGGGTTACTGCTGGCTGTTTTGATAGGATTGGCGGGTTATGGCCTGACGAGTATTATTAAGTCTTCATTGCTTGACCCCTTGATAATTGCTTTGATATTGGGAATTGCGGTTAAATCTTCGTTGAGGGAAAGCAAAAAATTTGAATCAGGGGTTGTCCTTGCATCCTCAATATTCCTTCCCGCAGGAATAATCTTTTACGGCCTGCAGAACCTGAATTTCGCAAAACTTACCGAAGTGGATCCGACCATATTACTTCTCATGCTGGTGGTCATGTCAGTCTACTTTGCAGTAATACTTCTGATGGGCAAATTATTGGGACAGAAAAAACAGATAACCTATCTTACCGCTTCCGGGTCGGCAATCTGCGGCGCTTCCGCTATCGCCGTTACCTCCCCGGCCGTAGATGCAGAACCCGACGACGTCTCTATCTCACTATTGTCCGTGACCATAGCAGCGTTTGTAGGTTTTGCGCTTTTTCTTCCATTCCTTGCCTCATTGTTCAACCTTACAAGCAGGAATTACTGTTTCCTGACAGGGACCACTCTTCAATTCACAGGACTCGTGGCAGTTGCCGCCCAATACACGCCATTCTTAAAAAATGATATGCCTGTCACAGAAATGCTCTCACTTGCCCTTTCGGTTAAAGCGGTAAGATACCTTGCCCTGCTGGTGGCCGTTCCCCTTTTCTCGAGTCTCATAAAAAAGAAACTGTCCGTCCCGTGGTTTTTATGGGCCTTCATTGCGGCAGGTTTGCTTGGCACCTGGATCTATTCAGCGCATGGAAGCGCTTCGCACTCTGTTCTGGCGCGATACATTAAACCTGTTCACACTATCTCGTGGTCCATAGCCATGTCGGCAATCGGTCTTAACGCGGAAGTGAAAGAACTGTTGAGCAATAACGGCTCGAAGTCCCTCATAATGGCCTTTGGGGGATTTATCGCGGCAACAATAACATTTTTTGCCGGACTATATATTATCAACTATATCTAACGATGGACGCTAACTCTGAATATAACATAAGCTCTCCAAAGACAAGCATAAGAAATAATATTCTCCTGTCTTTCTTTATTGTCTTAACAATCGGCGGCATCGCGCTTAATATCATATTTCAAAATCTCATTCAAAAGACTTTATATCATGAGGGTGTTGATAAAATAATTATTGAAAATATCAGCAGGCATTTTACTGTCATTGGCTCAGGGATCACTATCACAGGCATTCTCGTTATTATGTTTATCGCCCTTTTCATGTCTGAAAGGATCACAAGGCCCATTAAAAAATTGACCAATGGAATGCTTGAGATAGCGCAGGGCAAGTGGGACACAAGGATAAAGCTTAAAACTCATGATGAATTAGGTCAGCTCTCCGATGGATTCAACTTTATGGTGGAGCGCATTGAAACGGCTTTAAAGGAGCTTAAGGCGTCAAAAGAATACACTGACAACATAGTGTTGTCCGTTCCCTCAATCCTGATCGTATTAAGCGGCCGGTCAAACATTCTTTCTGTGAATACGGCATTTGAAAGGCTGCATGATCAATTCCCCTCTATATCCATGGAGCATTTCGTCAGGCCTCTTGAAGATGAAATCAATAAGAACCTGCAGACCGGCAAAACCGTCAAAAAAGAGATCGTCCTTGTCCCTGAACGCTCTGATATCAGCCTGATCTTTTCAGCCACGATATCCAGTATCGGGAACGGAAAAGCAGATTATGACGGTGAAGATACTGCCCGCGTCCTTTTGACCATAACAGATATAACCGAACGGACGAAAATGAAAGAGCTGGTAATGCAGTCCAGGCAGGATTGGGAAGACACTTTCAATATTATCCCGGACATGATTACTATCCACGATAAAGACTTTAATATCATACAGGCGAACAAAGCGGCCCAGGAAGTACTCAAACTGCCCTTCCTGTCACCGGGCAAGATAAACAAGTGCAGTAAGTATTACCACGGGACGGAAGCACCTCCTAAAGGCTGCCCGAGCTGCGACTGCATGAATACAAAAAAGTCCGCAACATTCGAAGTATTTGAGCCTCATCTGGAAAAGTATATAGAGATAAGGGCCATCCCTCGGATTAACGCCGATAACGAGTTGATAGGCTTGATACACATTGTCAGAGACATAACCCAGCGCAAGCAGATAGAAGATGAACATAATCAGCTCCTTAAAGTTGTAACACGCGCCAAGATAGAATGGGAAGTGACCTTCGACACGGTAACTGAATTCATCATACTGATAGACAAAAAATTCAATATCAAAAGATGCAACAGCAGTTTTGCCCAGTACGCGGGATTGCCGACCAATAAACTCGTCAATAAAAAATGCTATGAACACTTTACACCTCACAAAGACGTGGATTTCAGTCATTGCCAGATGCTCATAGAAAATGAAGAACCCATGGAAAGAGTGGAAATACGGACCAGGGACGATCACTGGTTTTATGTAAGCCAGCGCCCCATACGGGATAAAAAAGGCAAATATCTGCACACGGTAATTATAGCCACTGATATTACAAATCTGAAAAATGCCCAGCAAATGCTAAAAAAATCCGAGCAGAACCTCAAGAAGCAGGTAGAAGACCTTGAAAAGTTTTATGAGATGGCCGTGGGCAGGGAGCTGAAAATGAAAGAACTGAAGAAAGAAATAAAAATATTAAATTCCGAACTTTCGTCGTATAAGGAAAATGAACTCATTAAAAAGTAAACCGGAAACTCAGGGCGTTCTTGAAGTCTATATCCGGGACAACATGAGGCTGATCGACTCACTGCCCCACTCCGTATTCATAACGGACACGGAATTCAACATTGTATTTTCCAACGCTGCCATGAAGACCCTTTTGGGCAATAACGGCAATTTACATGATGCAAAATGTCATCAATGGTTCCACCATTCAGATGTTCCCGCGGAAGACCTCCCTGTTTTGGCGCTGAGGAATGAACAAAGAAAAATATATGATGCCGGCCTTAATAAGCATCTGCTGATAAATTCCTCTCCGCTCGTTCGCGATAAGAATTTAATAGGCGTCATTCATTCCGTCACTGATATTTCCGAGATTAAACAATCTGAAAATGAGCACAAGGAACTGATTGAGATCTACGCAAGCGCGATTAACGACATTAAAAAACGCCAGATAAAGGCGCAGACCGGACGGGAGGCCTTTTTCAACATGCTCGAGGACCTCAATGAGTCCTTCAAAGAGCTTGAAGATCTGTTCCTGAAACTTGTGCGTGTAATGGTCAACGCCCTTGACGCAAAGAGCCCGTGGACAAAAGGACATTCGGAACGGGTGTCGATGTATGCCGGACAGATCGCAAAGGAAATGATGCTTGATGACGATGAAGTAAAAAGCATCAAGCTTGCCGGACTGCTTCATGACATCGGGAAGATCGGGACAGACGATTATCTCCTTGATAAACCTGGCGCGCTTACAAGAGAGGAATTCGAAGTTGTCAGAAAGCATCCCGCCCAGGGCGCGGAAATACTCAAAGGCATCAAGCAATTAAAAGACATAATCCCTCTGATAAAACATCACCACGAAAAGCTTGACGGCACTGGATATCCTGACAGGCTTAATGACGGGCAAATTCCCCTTGGCGCAAAAATTCTTCATGTGGCTGACTCATTTGATTCAATGACCTCTGACAGGCCGTACAGGCCTGCGCCGGGGACTGAATATGCATTGTCTGAATTGTTCAAATATAAAGGGAAACAATTCGACTCTACAGTAGTAGAGGCATTCCTGAGAGTGCTTGAAAGACAAACAGGGGAAAATTAATTACTCCGCCATCAGCTTATCTTCAGAAGGACCTTCAACACGCCTTTCCTTGCTGCATACTCAAAAGCCTTCACCCCGTCTTTTAGAGAAAATGTATTGCTGACAAGAGGTGAAAGTTTGACCTTCCGTTCATGTATTGCCTCTATCGCCGGGGGAAATGGGCCGCAGCGCGACCCGATCACGGAGATCTCTCCTATTACGATCTGATTCAGGTTTACAGCAGCGCGTTCTGCAACGGTTGTTTTGAGAATAATCTTGCCTCTCGACTTAACAATTCCAAGCGCCGCGTCAATGCCGGATGAAGAGCCTGTGCAGTCAACGACATAATCGAATTCATTCTCTCCCTCCCCTTCATCCCCTCCCGTCAAGGGAGGGGAATTCTTCGGTCCCCTCTCCCCTGGCGGGAGAGGGTTAGGGTGAGGGGGGGATTGCAATATAGTCCTTATCCCTATTGCCTCAAGAATCTTTAACTTCTCCCTGTGCCTGCCGGCAACAACAAGATTACAACCAGTCGTTGAAAGCACCTGTCCGGCAAGCAGCCCTAATTTCCCGTCTCCTAAAACGCAGACTTTATCGGTTGGCAATATTTTTACCTGCTGGAGAATCTCGAATGCCGCTGCCAGCGGCTCAACAAATACCGCTTCCTCATCTGATATTGAATCAGGTATTACATGGAGGTTGCCGGCAGGCAGGGTAAGAAATTCTGCGAATGCTCCTTCTTTATTAAGGATGCCTAAAACCGAGCGGTTCGGGCAGTGGTTTTGCATGTGGTTTTGGCAGTTGGGGCATGTGCCGCAGCCGATGTTGATCTCTCCGGTGACACGTCTGCCTATAAAACCCTTTTCATCACACTTCTCAACGACACCGACGAACTCATGTCCCAATACACCCTGAAATCCCATGTATCCCTTTGTGATCTCAAGATCGGTATTGCAGATCCCGGCAAGTTTGACCCGTATCAATGCATCACCCTGTTCCAGTTTTGGAACAGGATGGTCCTTTCGATAGTGAAGTCCGTTATTGAAAACAAGCGCTCTCATTTTCTTTTACTAATCCCTAACCCCTAATCTCTAATCCCGGTTTTTTCATCACCGCTCCCATTCCACTCTGAGAAGCTTTGTGTCCTGCGACCACTTATACCCTACTCTGCCCTGGTATGCCTTCTGGACGCTCTTGCCGATACGCTGGGCCAGCTTTTCATTTGTGGTAGTCAGCTCCATCCCCTCTTTAATATCGTTCATCGCCATTATCCTTTCAAGAGGATTAAACCCCATTGCCTTATGCTCTTCATTCCTGATCAGATTCAGGATCTCATTTTTGTGTTCTCTGAGAAACTCCCCTTTAAGTGTAACAATTCCTCCCGGGAATTTATCTTTTATCTTCTGGCAGGCTGGACAGAGGACTTTGTTTAAACTTTTCCACTCGTTCATTTTCTCAAACAGCTCATCATTAAAACACCATCTTTTATTTTGATATATGGCATGGCATCGTTTACAAACAGCGGCCTCATAAGACACCCCCTGCAAAAGATAGGGATCACTGCACGTGTCCATGCTCTTTCTTTGCGCGAATGAGAAAAGTTTTCTTGTGTTCATAAATACCTCCCTGTTAAATGCTCTTTGTTATTTAGTGTCTGTCCATAAACTCGAACATTAAACTGTCATTCCCGTGCCTAAAGCACCTACTGTTGGCAGTCGGTTGAGCGGGAATCCAGTTTTCTAAATAAATTCTGGATGCCCGATTAAAAACTTCGGGCATGACGAGATTGAAAGTTTGTAATTTATGGACAGACTCTATTTCATCTCCCTGAAATCTTCTCAGCTCTCCGGTCCGCCCTCCTTTTCTTATTTCCTCTTCTATTGAAGGTGTCGCAACATTATTATTCGCAGATGTATAAAGCTCCAGAAATTCATTAAGGATGTTCAATGGCAGTTTGCCGGGGAGAAAACACTTCACGTCCTTGCGTCCTGTTTTAGCCAAAGTTCCAGCCTGCATTAGATGCATATCGGAAATTATTGATAAGTCGTTTCTTAATTCCATTATATCACGGAATAAAAGGGGGGCAAATGAAAATCTTTCTCTTTAAACCGTCACTCGTAATACGTTGCGGATGCCGTATCGTTTTCCCACACGGTGACGGAGGAGACGCTGCAATTTGTTTTCTGCAGTTTCTTCTTTAATGAATCGTAGATCCACTTTGTGATATTTTCGGAGGAGGGGTTTATCTCGGTGAAGGGGAATACGTTATTGAGAAACGAATGATCGAGAGAAGCAACCACCTCAATGGTTATCGCCTTTAGCTCATGAAAGTCTATCACTATCCCGATGTCATTGAGTTTTTCGGAGGAAACAATTACCTGCACGCGCCAGTTGTGCCCGTGCAGCTCTTCACATTTGCCTTTATATCCCCTGAGCTGGTGCGCAGAGGAGAAAGTCGTCTCGATCATTAGTTCGTACATTATTTATCTCACTTTTTATCTTCAAATTTAAAGATCAATTCGCCGTCTCTTGTAAGCCCGTATTTTCTGGCGTGCTCTTCCATCTGGTCGGGGTTCTTTTCCATCGTATCCATTTCCGACTGGATGTCTTCTACCTGTTTTTTGACTATCCTGGTCTCAGAAATAAGTTTGTCCCTTTTGGACCTGAGTTCAAGGTATTTCAATAATCCGTTCTCACCTGAGATCAGGCTGAAAGTCAGATAAATAAAAAGCAGTATGCCGACAGTCAGAAAGACAAGCTGTCTCTTCTTCTTATTGTGCTCGACCTGTTTCCGTCTTTTGTTCCGCATGGTTAAAAGATCGGGAAATTGAGAATATAGGAAGATGAGAAGTTATAAACTTTTTGTCTTTTCTCATCTTCAAAACTTCTTATGTTCTCAACTTCTGTTTTCATAATCCTTAGTTTCATTTCAAATTATAAAAAACCTTTTTCCCGTTGTATACAGCAGCTCCGCAAAGCTCCTCTTCGATCCTCAGCAGCCTGTTGTATTTAACCACCCTGTCGGTCCTGCACAGGGAGCCTGTCTTTATCTGCCCGGCGTTCATGGCGACAGCGAGGTCAGCTATTGTCGAATCCTCTGTCTCGCCTGACCTGTGGGATACGACAGCGGTATAACCCGCTCTCTTTGCCATTTCAATTGCGTCAAGTGTTTCTGTCAGAGTGCCTATCTGATTGAGCTTGATCAATATCGAATTGCCGATACCCCGCTCTATCCCTTTTGAGAATATTTCCTTGTTCGTTACAAAGATGTCATCGCCGACAAGCTGCACCTTTTTGCCGATCCTCTTTGTCATTGACTCCCAGCCCTTCCAGTCATTTTCAGAAAGCCCGTCTTCAATGGATATGACCGGATATTTCTTGATGATCTTTTCATAGAAATCCACCATCTGCTCGGATGTAACTGACTTCCCTTCAAAACTGTACTTGCCACCGCTGTACAACTCCGAAGAGGCCACATCGAGCGCAAGAAAAACACTTTTTCCCGGGGCATACCCGGCCTTTTTGATCGCTTCGATAATCAATACGAGGGCTTCTTCGTTTGATTTCAGGTTAGGGGCAAAGCCTCCCTCGTCACCGACTGACACGCTCAGCCCTTTTGATTTAAGCAGGCCCTTGAGGCTGTGGAAGATCTCGGCGCCCATTCTCAGGGCTTCCCGGAAATTCGGCGCGCCTACCGGCATTATCATGAATTCCTGTATATCGAGATTATTGTCGGCATGTGCTCCGCCGTTTAAAATATTCATCATAGGCACGGGAAGTTCACGCGCGCCCACGCCGCCGATATATTTATAGAGAGGCAGGTCCGCCTCCATCGCGGCGGCCTTTGCGACCGCGAGCGAGACCCCAAGGATGGCGTTTGCTCCGAGCTTGCCTTTGTTCTTCGTGCCGTCGAGCTTGATCATGAGGTTGTCGATGTAGGCCTGGTCGCTGCCCTCAGCGTCAAGCAGGCGGGGAGCGATCTTTTCATTTACGTTCTTAACGGCCTTCTGCACCCCTTTGCCTAAATAACGCTTTTCCTTGTCCCGTAATTCAAGCGCCTCCCTTTCTCCTGTTGACGCGCCTGATGGAACAGCGGCCCTTCCAAAGGCCCCGCTTTCAAGAGCCACGTCCACTTCAACCGTGGGGTTGCCCCGGCTGTCAAGTATTTCCCTTGCCTGAATGCCTATGATCTCACTCATTAACTACCTCCATTTTATCTATAGTAGAGTTTTGAAATAACAGTTTCTTCTCCCTGTACGCTGCTCCTATAAATGCCTTGAAGACCGGATGCGGCTTTAAAGGCCTTGACTTGAATTCGGGATGGAACTGACATCCGAAAAACCACGGGTGGTCTTTGATCTCAACTATCTCAACCAATTGTTTGTCAGGGCTCATGCCGCTTATCTTCAGCCCTTTCTGCTCAAGTGTCTCTTTATATTTGTTATTGAACTCATACCTGTGCCTGTGCCTTTCGTGTATCTCTTTTTCACCATAAGCCTTGAATGCAAGAGAGTCTTCTTCGAGCACGCAGGGATATTCTCCAAGTCTCATGGTGCCGCCCTTGTCTGAATTAATGTCTCTTCTCTGGATCACCTGGTTCCTGAAATCATACCATTCCTCTATGAGATAGATTACCGGGTAAGGAGCGGCTTTATCGAACTCAGTGCTGTTTGCGCCTTCCATATTGCAGACATTGCGGGAATATTCTATGACAGCGCACTGCATCCCAAGGCATATGCCTAAAAACGGTATCTTCTTGGTCCTCGCGAATTTCACTGCCTCTATTTTCCCCTCGATGCCGCGTTCGCCGAACCCTCCGGGGATCAGTATCCCGTCAACGTCGGCAAGAAATCTGTCCGCTCCCGATTTCTCTATGTCCTGCGCATCGATCCACTGGATATCTACACTCACGTTGTTAGCTATACCGCCGTGCAGGAGCGCCTCCACCAGGCTCTTGTATGAATCCTTCAGCCCCACATATTTTCCAACAAGACCGATGGTAACGGTGTCAACCGGGTTCTTTACCTTCCTGATCACGTTTTCCCATTTTGTAAGGTCAGGCTCTTTTGTGTCTAATGAGAGCCTGTTGACTATCAATCTGTCAATGCCTTCTTCATGTAAAACTACCGGGACTTCATAAAGGGACTCAACATCTATCGCTGCTATGACCGCTTCAATATCGAGATTGCAGTGCAGGGCTATCTTCTTTTTTACTGATTGTGAAAGCGGCCTGTCAGTACGGCAGACCAGAACATCAGGCTGGATACCGATCGCGCGTAATTCCCTCACACTGTGCTGTGTGGGTTTTGATTTGAGCTCGCCCGCTGTGCTTATGTAAGGGACCAGTGTGAGGTGCATGTAAGCCACATTCTCACGTCCAACGTCGTACCTGAACTGCCTGATCGCCTCAAGAAACGGAAGGCTTTCAATGTCGCCAATGGTGCCGCCTATCTCTACTATCACGATATCATAATTGTCGGAGACGGCCTTGATGGCGTTCTTTATCTCGTCCGTTATATGAGGGACCACCTGAACGGTATCTCCAAGATAATCCCCCCTTCTTTCTTTCAGTATCACGTTGTAGTAGATCTTCCCCGTGGTGAAATTGTTCTTCTGGGACATGCGGGTCGAGGTGAATCTCTCATAATGCCCGAGGTCCAGGTCGGTCTCAGCCCCGTCATCGGTGACAAAGACCTCACCGTGCTGAAAAGGGCTCAGTGTCCCGGGGTCCACGTTGATATAAGGGTCAAGCTTTTGTATTGTCACTCTCAGCCCGCGGGCTTCAAGGAGCGCGCCTACAGCGGACGCCGCGATGCCCTTGCCAAGAGATGATAAAACGCCGCCTGTTACAAAGATATATTTTGCCATTCCTCAGCCTTTCTTAAGTCTTCAATGGTATCGATCCCGAAGGTATCATGTTCGGTTATTCTCACTTTTATCCTCATTCCGCTTTCAAGCGCCCTGAGCTGTTCAAGCTTTTCTATCCGTTCAAGCCTGCCTTCTTTCAAAGAAGTAAAACTCAATAGCGCGTTCTTATGAAAACCGTATATTCCGATGTGCTTGTAAAACTGGGGGTTGGGGATTGGGGATTGGGGATTAAAAGAAAAATAAAAATCCCCGTGCTCTTTGCCCTCTGCTCTATGCCCTCTGCTTTCAAACATCCATTCCTCCCTGTAAAACGGTATCGGCGCCCTTGAAAAATACATTGCGAACCCTGAATCGTTCATCACGACTTTCACAATATTGGGAGAAAATATCTCATTTATGTCAGTTGTCCTTTTTGCAAGCGTGCTGATCGAAACCTTGTCATCATTGTACAACACTTCAACCACCTCATCAACCATTTCCGGCCTGATGAACGGCTCATCACCCTGGACGTTTATAACGAAGTCACAATCCAGTTCACTTGACGCCTCGGCGATCCTGTCCGTGCCGCTAACATGGCTGCCTGAGGTCATGACCGCCCTGCCGCCGAATGAGGCCACGGCATCAAAGATCCTCTGATCATCAGTCGCAACCAGGACGGCATCGACCAATTTTGCTTCTGATACTCGTTCAAAAACATGCTGAATTATGATCTTGCCTTTAAGGGTAGCAAGGGGTTTCCCGGGGAAGCGGGTTGAGTTGAATCTTGCCGGTATTATCGCTACCGCTTTAGGCATAGAATACTTTACAATAGTTGTTTTTTTAGTTCAAGAGAGAAAATCAACTTCCTCTTTACCTAAATAAGCCTCTATCACGTATGGATTATTTTGAATTTCATTCGGAGTGCCTTCCGCTATCTTCACTCCGTGGTCAAGGACAATGATCCAGTCTGAAATACCCATGACGACCTTCATGTCATGCTCGATTATAATTACTGTCTTGCCCCACTCCCTGATCTTTTTAATAAGCTCCATCAGCGCCATTGTCTCCTGTGGGTTCATGCCCGCGGCAGGCTCATCAAGTAGTAATAATGCTGGCTCCGTTGCGAGGGCGCGCGCTATCTCAAGCCGCTTCTGGTCTCCGTACGGAAGGTTCTCAGCGAGTGTGGAGGCGAAGTCCTGGATGCCCGTGAATTCCAGGTACTCAAGGGCCTTTGATCTTATCTCATCTTCTTCCCTCTGAAATTTTTTTGTGCCTAATACCGCGGTCAGCAGTCCCTCTTTTGAGCGCGCATGCTGGCCGATCATTACGTTTTCCAGCACGGTCATTGAATTGAACACCCTGATATTCTGAAATGTGCGCGCGATGCCCTTTTCAGTTATTTCGTACGGCCTTCTTTGAGTGATGTCTTCATCTTCAAACAGCACATGCCCTTTTGTCGATGGCAGCACACCGGTCAGGCAGTTGAACAGAGTGGTCTTGCCTGCGCCGTTCGGCCCGATTATGCTAAGGATGATCCCGCGCTTGACCTTAAAGCTGACTTCCTCGATCGCCTTGAGCCCGCCGAATATTTTTGTTAAATTTCTGACTTCCAATATCATGATGTTGTACCCTTAAAAAGGGCGTATGCCATACGCCCCTACATTTTTTTAATCAGCCCTTGCGGCCTGAAGATCATCATCAACACGAGGCCTACGCCGAGGGCCAGCATCCTGTATAACTGGAAATCCCTCAGCACCTCCGGCAAAAGAACGAGTATCAGTGAACCTAAAATAACTCCGGGAATGCTTCCGAGCCCGCCTAAGATTATCATGCAGACAACGAAAACCGATTCCATGAATGAAAAACTCTCAGGCGACACAAAGTGCATCTTGCTCGCAAACAAAGCGCCGGCAAGTCCGGCCCAGAAGGCGCCGAAGGTCAGCGCCATGAATTTGTATTTTCTTGTATTAATCCCCATCGCCTCTGCCGCTGTTTCGTCTTCACGGATTGAAAGCCACGCCCTTCCGGTGCGTGAATGGTAAACCCGTTTCACGATAAATGCCGCTATCAGCACGAACCCTAAAACAAGATAGTAGTAATACACCAGATTGCTGATCTCGAAACCGAGTATGAAAGGAGAGGGAATATTCGATATGCCGTTCGGCCCGCGCGTCACGCTGTCCCAGTTATTCAGCACGAGTCGGATTATCTCTCCAAAGCCCAAAGTGACAATTGCCAGATAATCTCCCCTGAGCCTCAATGCCGGGAAGGCGAGAAGCAGCCCTGCCATAGATGTAAAAAGCAAAGTCAGAGGAAGCGCGCTCCAGAAACCGAGGCCGAAATGTGTGGTCAGCAGGGCGTTTGAATACGCGCCGATGCCATAGAATGCCGCGAAGCCTAAATGCAAAAGCCCGCTGAAGCCTACAACAATATTTACGCCGAGGGCGAGGATTATATAAATGCAGACCAAGATCGCTACATCCGTGTAATAATCTTTGAAGAGAAACGGCAGGATGAAAGCGAATGCTATGAATGCCGCCGAAAGCAATTTTGTATTTACAGGTTTGGCTGGTTTTTTTATTTTGCCTAACAAATGTGCCAGAAGGACATAAACGCCGTATGAAACGCAGATGCCGACGAAGAGATACGCGCCGCCTTTGATCCCCATAAAAGGGATGGAAAGCAAAGCACACCAGAACATGAAGAGGACCTTCTTCACGGCCTGTTCTCCCCGGATTTCCCAAGCAGTCCTGTCGGCTTCACAAGGAGGATCAGGATCAAAACAATAAACGCGTACGCATCCTTGTACTCACTCGATAAATAACTTGCGCCGAGGCTCTCTATGAGACCGAGCACTAATCCCCCGACCATTGCACCGGGAATGCTTCCTATTCCACCAAGCACTGCCGCGGTAAACGCCTTGATGCCCGCTATGTATCCAATTGAATAATTCACAAGGCCGTAATACATGGCAACCATCAGCCCCGCAACAGCCGCAAGCCCTGAGCCGATTATAAACGTCACGGAGATTATCCTGTCGATATTTATCCCAAGGAGCGACGCCATAGTTTTGTCCTGCGCCACCGCCCTCATTGCCTTGCCTGTTTTTGTCTTCATTATGAAAAGGTGCAATCCCGCCATGAGAAGCAGGGAGGCAATGATGATGAATATCTGCAGCGATGTCATTGTCACGTTCAGAAACTCAACCGTTGTTACCGGGATGACATGCGGGAATACCTTGTCAGTTGCCCCCTGTGTGAGCATCACGTAATTCTGGAGAAAGATGGAAACGCCGATCGCGCTTATCAGGGGATTCAGCCTCGGCGCGTTCCTCAATGGCTTGTACGCGAGCTTCTCAACGGTGAATCCGTAAGCGGAGCAAACGATAACTGACATGACAAATGTTAAAAACAGTGATAAGAACAAACTGTACTGCGTGAGTCCTGCCGCCGTGAATATCCCAAGAAAAATAATTCCAAGATACGCGCCAATCATGTAGATCTCGCCGTGAGCGAAATTTATCAACTCTAATATTCCATAGACCAGCGTATACCCCAGCGCAATAAGGGCATACACACCGCCGACCGTCAGGCCATTGATTATCTGCTGAAGAAGCATAGCGGAGAAATTTTAACAAATTAAAGCGGAGAATTGTATAAAACGGCTGAATGTACAACCAGAGGCCTTATGAGGGCTCCATGACTCTTGCTATCACAAATATAAATCCGATTCCCTCAAAATGTAATTTCTGCTAAACTCTTTTCATGTCGATCATTAAAGTTGAAAGCCTTTCCAAAAGCTTTGGAGACTTGAGCGCTGTCGATAATATCTCTTTTGAGGTTGAAGAAGGCACGATCTTCGGGTTCCTGGGCCCTAACGGCGCGGGAAAGACAACCACCATTAACATCCTCTGCACGCTGCTTGCGCCGACCTCGGGGAAGGCGTCTATTGCCGGACATGATTGCCTGAAAGAACCGTCTGAGGTCAGGAAGGCCATCGGGATCGTCTTTCAGGACACAACCCTCGACAAGGATTTAACGGCATATGAAAACCTGATGTTCCATGCATACCTGTATGATGTGAAGAAGAGTGAAATCAAAACGCGCGTCGAAGACGCCCTGCATTTTGTCGGTCTTTATGAGAGGAAAACCGACCTCGTTAAAAAATTCTCCGGCGGCATGAAACGCAAGCTTGAGGTTGCGCGCGGGCTGGTCCACAGGCCCCGTGTCCTTTTTCTTGATGAACCGACTCTCGGGCTTGATCCTCAGTCAAGGGCCAACCTGTGGGATTTCATAGTCAAGCTTCCTGAAAAACACAACGTGACCATCTTTATGACAACGCACTACATGGAAGAGGCTGAGGTCTGCAACAAGATCGCCATAATCGACAAAGGGAAGATAATCTCGATCGGGACCCCTGATGAGTTGAAAAAGACCGTCGGCGGAGATGTTATCTATATCAAGACCTCCGATAATAAAAAGGCGAGAGTCGAAATAGAAAAGCTGTTCAATCTGGAAGTCTCCGAGGAGAATGGCGAATTGTTTCTGACAACCCTGAAAGGCGACACGTGCATACCGGAGATCATAAAGGCCGTAGGTGAACAGGTCCTCTCGGTAAGGCTCCAGCGCCCTACCCTCAACGACGTCTTTCTCAAGATGACAGGCAAACAGATCAGGGAGCAGGATGTGTCTTCGGATGACACGGTAAGGGAAACTGTGCGTGCCTACAGGAGGAGATTCAGCAAGTAGCCCCTTTTTGATTTTTCTCCTGCCTCTATACAATAACCGCTTTTTTGTTGTAAGATTTTTGCTATGGCGAAAGACAATCTCTGTTTATTAATATGCGACAATTATAAAAACGAAGCTGCCTCTGTAATCGAAGCCGGAGGTTTTAAGGACGTAAAGTTATTTACCTTTCCTCCTGCCTGTTACAGCGCCGGGGACGAAAAACAGGAGTTGTCCGGTTTTCTGCCTCCGCGCAAAAGCAGGTGCGGACGGACTGTCTTCTTAGGGAGTCACTGCGCGGACCGTTTTGAACTTCCAGGAAAGGACCGCGCGGATTTTCGTTCTCACCTGACTGATCAGTGTTTCTACATGTTCGCAAATAAAAATATCATTGACGCGTATTTGAAGGAAAAGGCTTACATCCTGACCCCGGGTTTTCTGTCCCTGTGGCGTCAGTGTATAAAAGAGATGGGGTTAGACAAGAAAACAGCCGGGAAATTCTTCAAGAGATCTTTTTCAAAATTAGTTCTGCTTGATACAGGAACGGAGAAAAACATTTCAAAAAAACTTCAGCAATTTTCCGAGTTCCTCAACCTGTCCTGTAAGACAGTGCCGGTAGGACTGGACCACTTCAGCATGTTTCTGAAAGGGACCATCCTTGAGTGGCGTCTGGAAAATATAAAAAACGTCGAGCGTACTGCTGTCAAAAAAACAGTTCATAAGAACCAATCACTGTTGAGCGAAAAGGATGAAGCCGTCATACCTGAAACCTTCACGGAACGAAATGAAATGGAAGAACAGTCAAACATTGCGGCATTCAAAGAAACTGACAGGCGCATGCACAAACGCTTCAGCATTGACAGGACATGTCTCGTGGAGATAAATGACTCCGAGATGGTCGAGCTTAAAGACATAAGCCTCGGCGGAGCACGCCTTGGCATTTCCCGCCCCCTGCCTGCTGACAGCATTCATGGGGTTAGAATTTTCCCATCAATAAAAAATGAAATATATCTGACAGGCGCGGTCGTATGGTCATCTTCAAAAGACCCTGCCTGTCCGCATCATTATGAGACAGGGCTTAAATTCGTTAATATTGATGAGGACTCGACCCGCTCGCTCGATAAATTTTTCAGCTCAATTGCCAACCCAGCCTCGAAATAAGACCGGCAATCAAATCAACTGCCGAACTTTCTGCATAACCCGTCAATATAATCTTGCAGTTCATCCGGCACGAGCAGTTTGTCTGGCAGTTCAACCTGAAGCACATAAATGGCGTTGAATATTTTTTTCAGAAGGTTTATAACGCAGTAATTTATCATCGCATCAGGAAGTGAATCAGGGGCGTTTTCGATAAGCAGCCGCTCTGTAAACCAGCCATCCTTGACGGGAACAATTTCCGTGCAATTAATTCCCGGCACAGCCTTTGGAGTTGCCCCTGATGACAGCGCCAGATCCCTTACCCCGATATTAACAAGCTGCAGGCCCCTCATTGCCGGATTCGACATCGGGCGGTGCCGCCCCTTTGTGATGGGGAGAAAACGCGTGAGGTTAACACCAGAGCAGTAGATCAATGCGCCATTCCCGCTCTTGTCAGGTTTTAAAATAAAATACATGAAGTCATTTATGTACTGATATGTTTTTGTGTGCTGAATATTCGACATGCTTATATTTTATACCGGTGGTAAATTTCGTTTCTTAAAGGACAATTGCATAGTTCGGTTTTCTTATGAAGCTCCAGGTAAGGACAATCTTTATTTCCCTCGCATTTCACAAAATATACATCGCCGCTCATGTGGCAAATGATCCTGCAAAGATGTTCCTTTTCTCCTGAGAGACACCTGAAGTCTTTATTGCACTTGGTCGTCTTTTTAATAATTTCATCAGGAATTTCAATCTTCACTTTATTCTCCCTCCTTTTAACCTGAAAACTGAACATCTTCCGCTTGGCCCCTCATTGACAAGATAACATACCATGCTGTCCAGGTTCAATACAAATCTGCCGTCAAAGTCCTTGAATTCATAATCTGCTATAATTTAAAACATAAGTTCAATTCAGATTGGAAGGGGTGACTTACTCTGGTAGAAGCTAACGCCGTCTATGTTTTAGTCGCGAGGGACTTCAAAAAGTTCGTGAGGGAGAAAAGCCGCCTCATCTCCACCCTCATGCGTCCCCTCATCTGGCTTTTCCTTGTCGGCGGAGGCATGTCGCGCCTTGTCACTCCGGGCATGGGCGTTTCATACATGCAGTTCATCTTCCCCGGCATACTCGGCATGACGGTCCTGTTCAGCTCCATCTTCTCCTCCATCTCGATCATTTGGGACAAGGAGTTCGGGCTGATGAAAGAGATCCTCGTTGCGCCGGTATCGAGGCTCTCGATAGTTATTGGAAAGGCATTGAGCGGGACCATTATCTCCGTCATTCAGGCGACGATAATTCTGATGCTCTTCCCTTTTTTAGGCATCAAGCTGAGCTTGCTCTCCATCCCCTACGCCATTGCCATCTCTTTTCTGCTTGCATTTTGCATATCAGCTCTTGGCATTATCATCGCGACATTTTTTGAGAACATGGAAAGTTTCAGCTCTATCATGAATTTTATTGTAATGCCGATGTTCTTCCTGTCGGGCGCAATGTACCCCGTGAAAAATCTTCCTGAGATATTAAAGCTGATATCAAAATTGAATCCGCTGACGTTTGGAATAGACGCGCTGAAACACGCGATATTCCGGGACACCATGATATTCGATTTCCCGCTGTGGATTGACTTAAGCGTATTGATAATCTCTTCAACTGTATTTGTTGTATTGGCCGGTATCATGTTTGAGAGAAAGAAATAAACTGTAGGGGCGATCCGGCGGGTCGCCCTTAATAAAAGGGGGATGACATCCATGAAAAACAAGATCGTCTTCATCACAGGCGCAAGCTCAGGCATCGGGAGGGAAACCGCTTACAAATTCGCACCAGCAGGGGCAAACCTCATTCTGACGTACAACAAGAAGAAAAAGGGCGGGGAAGAAACCCTTAAACGATGTCTTGAATCGGGC
The DNA here is from genome assembly GCA_016214845.1 of Nitrospirota bacterium. NCBI lineage: Bacteria > Pseudomonadati > Nitrospirota > Nitrospirota bacterium. The sequence goes on from JACRMS010000033.1 coordinate 69,026, forward strand.
GCAAAAGACGCGCTTTTGCTTAAGCTTGATTTAACGGACAACAAAAGCATAGTCTCTGCTGTAAAGCAGGCGCTGAAGAAATTCGGCAGTGTTGACATCATGATCAACAACGCAGGAACAGGCGTTGTCAAACCGCTGAAAGACAACACGGTTGCTGAGATCGAGCAGCAGCTCCGCACAAACCTCGAAGGCCTTATAAAAATCACCCGCGCCATGCTCCCTCACGTCAGAGAAACCATCATCAATGTCGGAAGTTTCCTCAGCAAAAACGCCTACGGAGACATGGCTGTCTATTGCGCGTCAAAGTACGGCGTCCGGGGATTTACACAGTCTCTCGCTGAGGAACTCCCGGACCTCAAGATCTGCTGTGTCAATCCCGACCTGACCGCAACTACGCTGACCGGAAATGAAGGAAGGCCGCCGGAAGCAGTCGCGGATATAATCTTCAAAGCCGCCGCAGGAAAGATAAGATGTAAAAAAGGCGGAGACGTGGACGTGTGGGAAGTTTTGAAGTAGGGGCACGGCGCGCTGTACCCCTACGGATTAACAAACGTCGCCTTGACGCGTTTGGACTTTACGAAATAAGGGATCCCCACGGCCGTTATGAAAATAGTGCTGATAACCCCGATGTTTTCCGGCATGGAGAGTTCTTTGAAGAACAATGAGATCCATGACACATTCGCGACTATTATCAGCATATGAACAGTAAGACATGCGATTATCATTTTCGGCAGCGCCTGCTTTTTCCTGAAAAACAAAAAAGAGACATATACAACCAGGACCAGGTGCATTGCAACTATCAGGGTCTGAGAGATAAGCGCCGCCCTTAATCCGGGGAACTGTGTAAAGGTCTCTTTCAATAACTGGTTGTTCATCAGCTTAATATTCATTAATATCAAACTGGCCAGAAGCACGGGCGTAGCAACCATACTGACCGCTGGCAAAAAAAGCCAGCCTTCAATGCCTGAGTAATTCGCCTCTTTATCTTTGTCCCTACTTTTACTGAAAAGTTTTTCAAGTAATCTCATCAACCTAACATCCTCCTTCTATCTTCATCTTTGAAGGTAGTTACCTTGATTATATTATCGGAGTCATAAAAAACCAGTGACGCACGTCACAAAATGTAGGCGCGGGCATGTGGGAAAGCAAGATATATTTGCCAGCCTCTGAAGTACGGAAAGAAACGGTTTTTATTTTTTTGGGTCTATAAGGAGAAGGATGACGCCGACCGCGATAGCTCCAACGCCAGCCCAGGTCGGGACGGTTACAGTTTCTTTCTCCTTATACTGAAACTCAATCGGGCCAAATTTTGTGTCGTGGGTCTCTTTGGTGTAGGTGAACTGGCCATAGGCCAGCCCCAGAGTGCCGGCAACGATCAGTATTAATGCCACGATCTTGATTTTGTTCATTTGTCTTCACCTTCAGAGAGAATTTATGAAATTATAACTTTCCTGATGTTTGATAGCAACACTGACGTCTGGTAGACCGGTTCGTTATTCCGGGGTCTTAATCGAAAATCCAGTATTCTTAAAAATCGTCAAATAACCCTGTCAACACTCAATAGAGACATGACAAATAAAATGTACGTATTCATCTTATTGAATGCGGAACGGTAAACAAATGTGTTCTCGTTTTTCCTGCTCACCAGTTTTACTCCATTCCATATGAGCCAAATGGTGACGGCGAAGAGCAAAAGATTAACAGCGCGCGATGTGAACAATCCATAAAGAGACGTTAACAAGGTGGCCACTGCCGTTGCAAAAAGCCAGATGAAGACGATCCTCTCAAGCTGTCTTCCCGCAAATAACTTTGTCAATGACGGCAAGCCCGCCTTTTCATAATCGCTGCCGTGAGATAAAAATAAAAGCCAGAAATGGGTGATCTGCCAGATGTAGAATAAAAAGCATACGGCTAATATGTGATGGTCGGGGAACTTCCCGCTAGCCGCAAACCACCCTATCGCGGGCGGTATCGCACCAATCACAGCGCACGGGACCGATGCAAAGGCCGTCTTTCTTTTCAGGTATGTATAAACTCCGTTGTACAATACAACTGCGCAGCCGCCTAATAGAAAAGCAGGAAGACTGCCTGTAAAACCAAGTATCAAAAATCCGGCGAGCAAAAGTATCAGCGAAAAAAATAATGCGTGAAGCGGCTTCATCCTGCCTGAAGGTATCGGCCTGTTCTTTGTCCTGTCCATGAGCGCGTCAGTGCGTCTCTCCTGGTATTGATTGAGGGCGCAGGAACCGCAGGCAAGAAAGAATACGCCTGCTACCGTAAATATAATTTGAAATGTAGAGTTCGTGCCTGCGAGTATGAAACCGGTGGCGGCAGAGAGGGCGGAGAAAAAGGACAGCGTTATCTTGCAGAGTTCGAGGGATGTTCTAATCGATTTATTCATTTTAAAATATCTCCGGGCTGTCATGCTGAACTTGTTTCAGCAACAAATAACGAGACCCCTGAATCAAGTTCAGGGTGACATTCGTGCACAAAATGCTCTGTAGATTCATTTTAATTCCTTAATATATTCTATGATCACGGTAATCTCATCATCCGTGAGCACGCCTTTCTGTGAAGGCATTATCGCGTCAAATCCTTTCACAACATCCGCGTCAGGTTCAAGTAAAGATTTTTTCAGATACGCTTCATCCACGACAACTTCGCGTTCCTTGCCGTTTGTAATAACTTCTTCTGTCTTGCCGAATATCCCTTTAAAGCTCGGCCCGATCTCAACTGTCCCGCCCGTGGTATGACAATCAAGGCAGCTGTTCTTTTTCATGATCGCCAGAGCGTCCTGGACTTTGGGAGCAGCGGCCTCTTCCTTTTTCGCGTACCATTTGGAAAAATCCTCCTGAGACATTACGTTAACTTTAGATATCATGGAATGATGACCCACACCGCAGTACTCGCTGCAGAAAAGGTCGTATGTGCCGATCTTGTCGGGGTTGAACCAGAGGTATGTCTCCATCCCCGGCACCGCGTCTTCTTTTATGCGGAAGGCCGGGATAAAGAGGGAGTGTATCACATCCTCGGAAATGATGATCAGTTTGACAGGCTTGTTCAGCGGCACGTTCAGTTCTTCGCTCTTCTGCCCGTTTTCATATGTGAAGGACCAGGACCACATGCGCGCTGTCACCTTCACGGGCAGGGCATCTTTGGGAGGGTTTCTCATTATCTTGAAGCCGACCCACCCGTAATAGAACATGGCCAGCACAAGTATCGTTGGAATGACCGTCCAGATGATCTCGAGCTTCAGGTTGCCCTCGATGTTTTCAGCAATGGGATTCTTCTTCCTGCTGTATTTGACGAGGAAGAATATCATCAGGGACGTGACAAGCACAAGCATGAATACCGATACCCCGACTATGAAGAACATCACATTGTCTACGTTGGCCGATCTGTCAAGAAACGTTGTGAACATAATTTAATACCTGTACCATACATCAAAGAAAGTCAGTCCGATGATAACGGCAATAGTCATGACCGTCAACAGGAGCATCGCGGTAATAAGGAACCTTTCATATTTCAGGTGCATAAAAAATAAGAGGATCAGGGATGCCTTGAGTGTAGCAATGATGACGGACGTGAGCGACCCTGACATTCCCAATTTCATGCCTGAGACCGCGACAGTCAGCACGGTTAATATCAATAGACAAAGCCAGACTATTACGTAGGTTTTGAAACCGATGATATGATTATTTCTTTCTTTCATGATCTTATAAAATCTCCCTGTCTCCCCCTTTGAAAAAGAGGGGTGTTAGGGGAGATTTTGTAATTAAAATTTATCCGTCACTCAGCTTATCAAATAAAATACCGGGAAAAGATATACCCAGATTATATCAACCAGGTGCCAGTAAAGCCCGGTGTTCTCAAGCTTGATGAATGTCTCTTTGTTTATCCTGTCTTTCTTTGTTAAGGCCATCATGATCGTTATGAGAACAATGCCCGCGATAACATGAAGGCCGTGAATGCCCGTTAAAAGATAGTAGAGCCCGAAAAATATTGTCTCGCCCTTGCCGCGCTGCAGAAGTTCAGGGGAGTTCGGGTAGATGCCGTGGTGGATCTTCGCACTCCATTCAAAATATTTATTGATGAGAAAAAAGAGCGCCAGAAATATCGTGAGACGCTGAAACATAATTGACAGATATTTTTTACCTTCCTTTATCGCGTTGATCGAGAGCGCCATTGTCAGGCTGCTTGTCAGGAGAATGACTGTATTCACTGTCCCGATGGTCCTGTTCAATTCAGCAGAGGCCGTGTGAAACTCCTGTGAAAACTTTGAACGGAATGTCGAATACAACAGGAACAGTCCCGTGAAGAGAAGAAGCTCGGTAAAAAGGAACATCCACATCCCCATCTTCGCGCCCTGGTAGTCGTGCTTTTCTTCGATGAGGTTTTCTTTGTTCATTTGCCCTTCCCGAACCTGTACGGCCCGCCGGTCACTACAGGCTGCTCTTCAAAGTTTTCATGAGGCGGGGGAGATGAAGTTGTCCATTCAAGCGTGCTCCCGCCCCAGGGATTTCCCGGGGCTTTTTCTCCCGTGAAAATTGAACTGATGAGGTTGTAAAACATTATCGCTAACCCGGTTGCGAGTATCCATGAGCCGACCGTTGATATAAACTGCTCTGTCTGGAACCGGGGCAGATAATCATAGTATCTCCTGGGCATACCTTCAAAACCAAGGATGAACATGGGGAAGTAAAGAACATTGAAACCGATGAACAGGATGATCCATGCTTTTATCGCGAGGGCCTCCCTGTACATCCTGCCGGTGATCTTTGGAAACCAGAAATGAAGCGCGGCAAAGAAGGCGAACGCAGTCCCTCCGAACATCGTATAGTGGAAATGGGCCACGATAAAATATGTGCCGTGAACAAAAACATTTGTCGCCAGAGCGCCGTTGATGAGCCCGGTGAGTCCGCCGATTGAGAAAAGGAATATAAAAGAAATGGTAAACAGAAGCGGAGAGACCAGCTCTATTGAACCCTTGTAAAGGCTTGCCACCCAGTTAAACACCTTGATGCCGCTCGGTATGGCAACGATGAAAGTCAGGAAAGAAAAAACCATCCTTGCCGTATCGCTCATCCCGCTTGTGAACATATGATGTCCCCACACAAGATAACCGGCGGAAGCAATCGCGAGGCTTGAGAAGGCGATGGCCTTATAACCGAATATCGTCCTTCTCGCAAAAACAGGGATTATCTCCGTCACCGCGCCCATTGCTGGAAGGATCATTATGTAGACAGCCGGATGTGAATATATCCAGAACAAGTGCTCAAACATCAACGGGTCTCCGCCTTTTGAGGGATCAAAGAAACCTAAGCCGTAAAGCCTTTCCGCTATCAGGAGTAAAAGTGTCAGCGCGAGCACAGGCGTTGCAAGTATCTGGACCCATCCTGTCGCGTAAAGCGACCAGACGAAAAGCGGCAGCCTGAACCACTTCATGCCCGGGGCGCGCAAACGGTGAATCGTCGTTACAAAGTTTATCCCGGTCAGGGTTGATGAAATGCCAAGCAAGAAGACCCCGAAGACAGCAAGCGTCACATTCGTCCCGGTCCTGATGCTGTAAGGAACGTAGAAGGTCCAGCCGGTATCAGGCGCTCCGCCACCGGTAAAAAGAGACACAATAATTACAATTGCTCCTGAAATATAAAACCACCATGACATTAGATTAATTCTCGGAAAGGCAACGTCCCTCGCGCCTATTTGAAGGGGCATTATGAAATTTCCCAGTCCGGCGGGGATGCCGGGAATGATGAAAAGAAAGATCATGATAACGCCGTGGACCGTGAAGGCGGCATTGTAAGTAGTGGCGGACATTATGGTCCTGCCGGGCGCGATAAGTTCAAGTCTCATGAGCACACCTAATATTACGGCGACAAAGAAGAAGCTGAACATTGACGTCAAATAGAGGATACCGATTCTTTTATGATCTGTGGAAAGTATCCACGATAATATTCCTGTATGCCTTCCTGGCGTTTCGTAAAAACTCTTCTCACTGCTTTCAGTTGTCATAACTTTGTTTCCTTCCTGTATTTTCTGCCCGTTACAACGAGATAGATAAAGAAAGAAACTAAAGTAAGGATCATCAAGGTCGCAACCACCCTGAGCGTATTGAAAACGTACTTCCTCCCCTGGGTATCGTAACTCATGCAATACATCAACGCCTTCCTCGCTATGGAAACAGGAATGCCCTGAGCCGCCTCTGTAACAGCCAATTCAAACTCAAGAGGGAAAAACGTCACCCCGTAGAGATACCTAACGATCCTGCCTTCCGGCGACAGGAATATCAAGACCACGGGATGTGAAAAGCCCATCTCTTCTCTCTTGAACTGAAATCCCACCGCCTGTGTAAATCTTTGTATACTTTCAGCGCTGCCTGTCAGAAATCTCCACGCGTCGTCGGGAAACGGGATGTTTGTAGCTTTCAGGTATCCGGGTTTCTTTTCAGACGCGATCTTGGGGGTATCATTTTCATCAAAGCTGACCGCAAGGACCTGGTAGTCCTTTCCCGGCTGCAGCTTTGATTTTTCTATTACATCTGCAAGTCCCATTAGCAGGATGGGACAGGTATTGTTGCAGCTAAGATAGACAGGGACTATGACCGTCGGCTTGTTAATTAACTCCTTAAAGGTGACGGTCCCGCCTGCTTCATTATAGAATGGGATATCAAGAGGCACTTGCGCTCCGAGTTGCTCATTGACATTAATTTCCTGCCCGGTCTTTCCGGCTTCATGCGCGTAAGCATTATCAAGGAGCAGTAATATGCAAAACGCAAACAGAAATAAAAACTTTTTCACCCTGTTATTTACCTCTCTCTATTTTAACGTTATATTATACACATGCCTTGCTTATAGGTATATCATATTATTCATGGCATTTTAAGTTAAATTTATGGACGGCGGATCTGAAATCAATAATTTACCCGTAAGAGTATACAGGAAGATCGGAAACTCTCCAGGGGCTTCAGAAGAACTTCTTGCAAAATTCCGTATCCACCTGCCTGACCGTCCCGGATCACTTGCAGCCTTCGCCTCAGTTATCGCGGACCGCGGCGGGAATATTTCCTTTTTTCATTATGACCGCTCCAAAGACAGCAACAGGGTTGTGGTTGAAGTGCGATTTGAGCAGGACGACAGTCTTCAATCGCTCTTAAATTCACTGAAAGAAAATCATTACTCTTTTGACAGCTCTCAATTTTTCCAGGACGACCTGCAGATCACCGCTCTCGAAAATATCCTTGAAATAAAGGTCAGGCTGGGAAACATCCCCGGCACATTGGCTGCGTTCGCCAGCGCTCTTGCGGAACATGACGCAAATGTCATCTTCATGCTTTACGATGAAGATATTGATCCCGGATCGGCGGACATTTCAATGGTAACAAAAGACCCTGAAGAGATCGACCGTCTGCTTAATGCAATAAATGAGAAGGGATATTATTACAGGGTGGTTTACCGCGGGACCGACGAGCAGGAAGTGTCGCATATCATCGGCCTTAAGCTGGTGGAGAAATTCTTTATAAGGCTGAAAAAGCTCCTGCCACAAAGCGACATCGAGGAGCTTAAATCCCTCGTTGAATCATCAAAAGACCTTTCCCAGGACCTGCTGCAATTTTATAAAGAGGCGGGGAACAACCTTGAGGCGGGTGATGTGTTTGAGAAAGTCCTCACGTTCGCCTCACGTTCACGAAGCAGGACAGGCGATAAATTTTCAGTCATTGAGATGCCTGTACTGAAATTCGGTGATGTGACGCTGTCAGGTTTCAGGCTGCCTACAAGTGAGAATCTCTATGTATTCAGGCACGGAGATGAGCTGACAATGATAGACTCCGGCCACGGAATTTACTATGAAGATATAAAGCGGCTGCTGAAGAATAAGTCCCTCGACCCCGCAAAAGTCAAAAGGATATTTGTCACGCATCCAGATACCGATCACGCCGGGGCCTCAGGATATTTTGAAGATGAGTTCGGCGCCAGGATTTTCATGCATCCCGGCAGTGATGACGTGATTTCAAATATGAACAGGGCGCATGGCATCTCAGGTGGGCTTTTGGACCTGAATAAATACTACACACGCCTTTCCGTCAAATTCACTGCGTGCAAATTCCCCATGAGGGTACATCATCTGGCTACAGACAAGCTCGGAAGAATAGGCGGATTTAAAATAATTGATACCTTTGAGATAGGGGACCTCAGGTTTGACGTGCTGGAAAGCCATGGGGGCCATACCGCTGGACTGGTCTTTTACCTTAACAGGGAATACGGGCTTATATTCACCTCGGATTTCCTGCTTAATATACAGAGTCTTTCGCCGGAGGAAAAAGAACACATGAGCATTTACAGGTATTTGCTGACAAACCCCAACAGCAATTCAAATATTTATAAAGAGGAAACTGCCGCGTTAAAGCAATTGATAGAGTCTCTGAACAGGGAACTGAAGCGTTTTTCGAGGGCAGTGTGTATTTTCCCAGGGCACGGAGAATATTACCGATTCCGGGACCTCATTTAGCAGCCCGATTTTGATTCTCAAACTATGTCTTGAAAATGCCAAATCATGTCATTGCTGACAATAATTGCAAAACAAAAACTCAACACTCCATTGCCATCTTTTGATCATTCATATAATTGAATATGCCTTCGGGATCGCACGATATGCACATATCAATTCCCTGGATTATCTGCATGTCTTCACACAGCAAATACGCCTTTTGCAATTCAACGTCTTTAAGCCTTTCAAGCACCAGTCTTTTCGGCCTGAGATAGACTTCTCCGCAATTCATGCATATCCAGATGAAGTTATTCTTTGCCGTTTCAAGGCACTTATCACAAACATAAAGAACGACGCCCGGCATTGCTTCTGCGTGCGTTGACGTGTACTCCTTTTTGCATATTGAGCACTTTTGAAACTTATTGTTGATCTCCACTTTCTTTCCTCCTTTCATTTAGCACTGCATCAACCTCTCTTCTGGAAAGTTATCATGCAATATCCGTGCCCTGAAAATAAGGGGACATTATTGCAAGTGTCTCACTCTGTCTTACTATTCGGATAATCCTGGACAAAAAATAACCCGGTTCAGAAAATATGTTTAAAAACAGGGGAATACTTTTGGAGGTATACCGGTCGAAATTAAATAATGATTATTCTTTTAACGGCTATCAGAGGCGGAAAAAAAGTGACGTTAAGACGCGCCATTTTCTGAACGCCCTGAATAATTTTTGACGTTTCGCGGAGCATCTCCAAAGCCATATTCGTGCACAAACTATCCAAGGCTCTTAGTAAGTCAAAGCTAAAGCTTTCTTAGCTATGTGTCGATACTAACCATACTGGCACTTCGAGTCAACATCTTATTGATAGGTAGAAATCTGAAGGAGGTGACATCTCTTTAAATTATTTAAATTACAAAATCAGCAACTCCCTGATGTGGAGTTGAATTAATCAATGATAGAGGAGAAAAAATGAAAAAAGTTTTAGTTAGTATCTTCGTTACTCTTTTTACACTGAGCATGGTCAGCGTAACCTTCGCAGGTGACAGCGGCACAAAAGCCGAGGCAGAGGCAATGGTGAAAAAAGCGATTGCCTATATAAAAGAGGCCGGCAAAGAAAAGGCCTTCGCAGAAATCAATAATAAGCAGGGAAAATTTGTGGACAGAGACCTTTATATTTTTGTATACGACCTGAACGGTAAGGTCCTTGCGCACGGCGCAAACGCGAAAATGATCGGTAAAGACTTGATAGAGATGCAAGACCCAGACGGGAAATTCTATGTAAAAGAAAGAGTGGAAATTGCAAAGACAAAGGGCAAGGGCTGGCAGGACTATAAGTTTACAAATCCGACAACCAAAAAGATTGAGCCGAAAACGGCTTATATCGAAAAGCTTGACGACATGATCATAGGCTGCGGCGTTTATAATAAGTAAGGCGCAGGCCGGCTAAGCGGACAACGACCGTTTAGCCGGCTGGTCTTTTTCATCAGGAGAAGTAACAATGAAGCGATTTTTAAATAATTTAAAATTATCAAAGAAATTATTGGTGGCCCCGCTGGTGGTGATAATCTTCATGTTTATTCTTGGCGGGGTATCATACGTCAGTCTCATCATACAGAAATCCGCCACTGAAGATATTTTCAATCACAATTTCAAGAATTATCAAACTACGGCCACTGTCGGCAAAGACCTTGCCTCAGTTCACGCTAATGTTTACAAAGCAATAAGTTGGGCCAACGCAAATTATGATGCGAAAAAAATTGAGCAACTCGGGAAGGAACAGCTCTCCGCATTGGACCGTTCAGTGGAAGCGATAGCAACTGCGCTTAAAAAGAAAGATAATATCAAGGAAGAAGCGGACCTTTTACAGTCTGTATCCAATAGTCTTGCTGAATACAAAAAAGCCGCGTATTCGGCAATTGATCTTTCCGGTTCAGATCTGAACATGGCAACAATGTACATGAATACTGCAGACAATAAATTTCAGATACTTTATAAAAACCTCCATGAGCTCCTGGAGCTTCAGAATAAACTGAGCCAGGACAGATATGACTTTTCCTTAAAGAGTTTTCACTCCGCTTTAATAATATTTATTATTATGGTTGCTCTCGCAATAGGGGTATCTTTGCTTGTAAGCATAGCAATTTCAAATCTCGTCACTGCGCCAATTGAGAAAACAATTATCGTGACCGAAAAAATTGCAGAAGGTGATCTGACCCAGAAGATTGATCTTTATTCCAATGATGAGATAGGCAAGCTGGTATCAGCGATAAGGACCATGGGAGAAAGACTCAAGTCAGTGCTTTCTGAAACAAAATCAACAGCAGACAATGTCGCATCTGCCGGACAGGAACTGAGCGCCAGTTCAGAACAGATGTCTCAGGGTGTCGCAGACCAATCCGGGAAGGCGTCGCAGATAGCTTCAGCTTCGGAAAAGATGTCACAAACGATTGTGAACGTCGCAGCCAACTCTTCGACCATGGCCGCTTCGGCAATTGAAACAGCCAAGGTCGCAAAACAGGGTAAAGAAATCGTCAGCAAATCAGTTGATGAGGTCAAGGCTATTGCAACCACAGTTAACAAGTCAGCCCAGCTTATGTCGTCGCTTGGTGAACGCTCACGGCAAATAGGAAACATAGTCAAAGTAATTAAGGACATATCGGACCAGACAAACCTGCTGGCTTTGAACGCGGCCATTGAAGCGGCGAGGGCTGGTGAGCAGGGCAGAGGTTTTGCCGTCGTTGCAGATGAGGTAAGAAAACTTGCGGAAAGAACAACGACTGCAACGTCCGAGATAGGCGCAATGATCGGTTCGATCCAGCAGGAAGTTGAAGAAGCAATTGATAATATGAATGAAGGCACAAAAAGGGTTGAGATAGGAGTTGAATTTGCTTCCAAGGCAGGTGATGCCCTGCACATTATTGTAAACAGCGTAGAAGATCTTCAGTCCATTGTTCAGCAAATTGCCTCTTCAACAGAAGAAATGTCAACGGTGTCTGAGCAGATAAGCGGTGACATCGGGATGATAGCCAGTGTTACCGAGGATACTTCCGCGAGTTCAGAACATATAGCGCAGTCAGCTTCTAATTTGGCAAAGCTCTCATCAGATTTGCAGAGTCTTGTGGGGCAGTTCAAGCTGTAAATAATTAGCGCCTACCCGGTGTCTTCAAGTCTCACTCTCACTTTAATTTTACTGTCATCACGCAACACTCCCAAAGTCACTTCGTCTCCTATGCGGTACTTTTCAAGTTCATTTCTCAGATCATCAAAAGACGACACACGTTTATCATTTACTGTTTCAATGATGTCGCCGAGTATGATTTCGTCTCCAATCTTTTTTGTTCCTCTCAAACCGGCTTTTTCCGCTGTGCTGCCCGGCTGGATATTGATTAACAGGACGCCTTTGATCCCCATCCTTCTGGTGATGCTCACATTAGCGACAGATACGCCTATGCCGGGACGGCTCACCCTTCCGTGCCTGATAAGCTCCGGGACAATGCGGTTGACTATGTCCACGGGAATAGCGAAACCGATCCCCGCGCTTGCGCCCGAAGGGCTGTATATCGCAGAGTTCACGCCTATGAGCCTTCCAGCGCTGTCCAAAAGAGGGCCGCCTGAATTGCCCGGGTTAATAGCAGCGTCAGTCTGGACGACCCCCTGAATGGCCCTGCCGGTGGCAGATTTCATCTCGCGGTTAAGCGCGCTGACAATGCCGGTGGTCATTGTCTGGTCGAATCCGAAGGGATTGCCGATAGCAAAAACCTTCTGCCCTACTTTGAGGCCCTTTGATTCACCAACCGTGATCGGCCTTAATTTTTCCGCAGGAGCGGAAATTCTCAGGACAGCAATGTCCTTGTCAGGGGCCGCTCCGACAACAACCCCCTTCCAGGTGGAATGGTCTGCAAGGGTCACCTCTACACGGCCGGCGTCTTCAATGACATGGTAATTTGTGACGATCATGCCGTTGTTGTCCCAGATAAATCCTGAGCCTGTCCCCTGCGGGACCTCATAAACATCCATGCTGAAAAGACTTCGCCGAAGCTCGATGCTTGTAATGTAGACCACTGACGCGGAGGTGGATTCAAACAGTTCAATGTTGTTTTTCTCATCTGCCGCAAGGTCGCCTCTCGCGGTAACAGGACGCGGTTTCGCATGAGGATCATAAAGCGTCCCGGGGCGGGACAAATACCACCAGATGCCTGCAAGTATCAGGATAAGCAGCAGCCACGGCAGAAAGTTCCTGCGGTTTTCGCGACGATCATGGTTGTACTGGTCCATTATTAAAATATATTATGACATTTTGTCCCCGATTGCAAAAAAACGAAGACCTGATATACTTCGCTTTAAGGATTTCTACGGGGGCTTTACTTCAATATTTATCAAAGATGAATGACAAATACAAGACAAAAGAACAGTTCGTAAAAGACTATGGAGGTCTCACTTAACAAATGACAAAAGTGCTTATTGTTGAGGATGAGGCAATAGTCGCGGAAGACCTGAAGGGCACGCTTAACGAGCTCGGCTATGATGTCCCCGCGATCTCGCAAACCGCTGAAGAAGCTGTCAAGGCTGCTGGAGAGATACGCCCGGATATCATTCTGATGGATATCGTACTCAAAGGTAATCTTGACGGGATCAAAACGGCAGAACAAATAATGACAAGCTTCGACATACCGGTGATCTATCTTACAGCTCATGCAGACGGAAAAACATTTGAACGCGCAAAGGCGACCTCGCCTTTCGGCTATATCGTAAAGCCCTTTGAAACACCTGACCTTCAGCGTGTACTCGAGATGGCGCTTAATAAACATGCCCTGGAATCCAGGGTCAGGGAAAGCGAAGAAAAATTCCGGTCTTTGTTTAACCAGGCTTCCGACAGCATTTTCCTCATGTCGTCAACGGACAGGGGGTTAATCATCGAAGACGCCAACGAAGCCGCCTGCACTATGCATGGTTATACCAGAGAAGAGTTAATCGGAAAGCCTATATCAGTTCTGGATGAGCCTGAAACCGGCAGACATATACCGGAAAGAACAAAAACATTGTTAGCAGGAAGGCCATTGCATTTTGAAGGAAGACATGTCAGGAAGGACGGCTCAGTCTTTCCTGCAGAAATATCGGCCCAGCTTATTCATATCGGTGGAAAGCCCTATATCCTTGCAATTGACAGGGATATCACCGTACGTAAAAAAGCGGAAGAGAAGCTGAAACAGATAAGCGCCTATAACCGCAGCCTGATTGAGGCGAGCCTTGATCCTTTCGTCACTATCGCTGCCGACGGTAAAATCACTGATGTGAACATTGCCACGGAAAAGGTTACGGGCTATTCGAGAAAAGAACTTATCGGAACTGATTTTTCAGACTATTTCACAGAACCCGAAAACGCGAGGGCAGGCTATCAGCACGTCTTCAGAGAAGGCATGGTCCACGATTATGCGCTGGAGATCAGACATCGGGAAGGGCATATAACACCTGTTATCTACAATGCATCGGTTTACACTAATGAGGAGGGTGAAGTCATCGGTGTATTTGCTGCAGCCCGCGATATTACCGAACGCAAGAGAGCTGAGGAGGATTTACAAAATGCAATAAAAGCCCTTGCTGACGAAAAAGCGAAACTGGACGCGATCATTGCCGCCATCGGTGACGGCATCAGTATTCAGGACACGAATTTTAAGGTGTTATATCAAAACCAGCTACACATAAATATGTTGGGGTATAAGGTTGGAGAATACTGTTACAAGGCATATCAGAATAGAGACGCAGTCTGTGAAAGATGCCACCTGGCAATGTGTTTTCAGGATGGTAAAGTCCACAGGCTGAAACAGTCGAGGACTACAGACGGTGAGACATTTTACTACGAAATTATAGCATCTCCTGTAAGAGATTCATTCGGCAAAATCATTGCCGGGATAGAAGCCGTCAGAGATATTACCGATAGTAAACGCCTGGAAGACGCGCTTCATCGGTCCCATCAGGCCTTGATCAATGTTCTGGACGGCATAGAGGCCATTGTTTATGTCGCAGATATGAAAACATATGAATTACTGTATTTGAACAAATATGCGAAAAGTATTTTCGGCGATGCCGTAGGGAAAATCTGCTGGCAGGCGCTTCAATCCGGACAGGCCGGACTGTGCGGCTTCTGCACCAATGACAAACTGCTCGACGGCTGCGGCAAACCTGTCGGCGTTTATCATTGGGAATTTCAAAACACTGCAAATGGCAGATGGTACGATATTCGCGACAGGGCCATCGAATGGATAGACGGAAACATTGTAAGGCTTGAGATCGCAACCGACATTTCCAGTCTTAAGGAAGCGGAAGAAGCGCTCCGCTCCATGTCGTTTGTCGACGACCTGACAGGCCTGCATAACCGCCGAGGTTTCCTGACCCTTGCTTACCAGCAACTGAAAACAGCCCGCCGTGACAAAAAAATTATGATGCTGATTTTCGCCGACATCGATAATATGAAATCGATTAACGACACTCTCGGTCATATTACAGGGGATCAGGCTTTAAGAGATGCCTCGGCAGTCCTGAAAAAGACCTTTAGAGAGTCGGACATTATCGCCCGGATAGGCGGGGATGAATTTGTGGTCCTTGCAATGGAAACACCAGATGCAAATCCCGCATCGCTCACAAAACGTTTACAGGCCCACCTCGATGAATATAACGCCCCGGAAGGGAAAACGTTCAACCTGTCATTGAGCATCGGGATTACATACTATGACCCTGAGAATCCCTCCACTGTTGACGAGTTGCTTTATAAGGCTGATACCCTGATGTACATCAACAAGAAAGAAAAGAAGAAAGTATAACGGAACGCATAAATGACTGCTGCTGAATTTCGTTTATGAGATATTGCTGTCTTCCCGTGAAAGCGCCCCGGCTCCTGAATTTAAAGTCTTTCCGTTCTGCCTGTTATTTTGTTTACCAGTTTTAAAAAAAGCTATCTCGCTGGCAAGGAGTTGTTCGCTCTGAGCAAGCTCAAATGACGTGGCATACATTTCCTGTGCGTGTCCGGTAGTATTTGAAGAGATAGAAGCTATCTCCTCGATGTCCTGATTCACCTGTTCCGCTGTAGCGGACATTTCCATTGTTGACGCCGCGATCTGCTGCAGCATTTCCTGCAGCGTATTTACACTGCCTACAATTTGCTTCAGTGATTCTCCCGCCTTATTTGAAAGACCGACCCCCGACTCAACTCTTTGAAGGCTTTCGTCCATCGCGATTCCGGCATTCGTTGTCTGTATCTGGATGGTCTTGATCATCTCTCCGATCTCGCCGGTAGATTTCGACGTTTTTTCAGAAAGCTTTTTTACCTCATCTGCGACAACCGCAAACCCCCTGCCTACATCTCCTGCCCTTGCAGCTTCAATGGCCGCATTTAACGCCAGCAGGTTTGTTTGAGCGGCGATATCATTAATTACTTCGACGATCTCGCCGATCTGATTTGAATGTTCGCCGAGTGATTTGATAAATCCGGCAAGCTCCGACATCGCAGTTTTTATCCTCAAAACCTCTTCGACAGAGGCGTTGACCACTCCCCCGCCTTCCTGGGCGAGTTTTAAAGTTTCATTTGCCGCTGTTGAAATGTTGGACGTATTTTTGGCAACGTCTGCAACAGCCTCGGCCATTTCATGAGAGGCGGCCGCTACCTGCGCCGACTTGTCTGCCTGGGCGATCATCTTTTCGGAAATCGTATCGGTAACAACATTCAAATGCTGATTTGCCGAGGCGACCTTGTCACCTGCTTCCTTAACTTTGCTGACGACGTTATGGACCTTCTCTATAAAGACATTCATCCACTTCATAAGCTCGCCGACGTCCCCCTTCCAATCTCCCTCTAATCTTTTGGTAAGGTCCCCTTCTCCTTCAGCAATGTCCCTCATCTCATAAGCAATACTGAACAGTTCGTTTTTCTTTTTATAGTAAAAATACATCCAGACCAAAAAAGTGATAAGTGTTAATATCCAGAGTCCGGCCAGGATAAATTCTTTTCCCTGAATATTGCTGTTTTCAAATAAAACTATTCCTGTTATTGCAGCAATAACAATGATCGCAATGATTAAAAATTTATGTCTCTTGATATGCAATTTCAATTGTGAACTCTTTTCTCCTGAAGTTGCTTACATATTACCCATTATCGGCATTTTCAAATCAAATCTTAAGCTATACTCTTAGGGTTCTTCCCGACCTCCTGATACAGGTCGCCCTGATATGTTTTTGTTGCTGCGCTTAAGCAAAAAATTCAATCATATTTCTCTGTTAAGCTGAGCTGTAAATTGCAGGGATATATCCGGGGAAGACGGAATTTATGTTTCGGCCTTACTGATTTCAGCAGGTTTTAATACCAATATCCTTATCGCTTCAAATATCAGCAATAGACTCAGAGAAAACAGGATGATCCCGAAGATGGCGGAGATCAGCGCATCCGGCTTAAGCTCTAAAACTTGTGACGGGGCAGACAATAATTTCAGAGAGGGCACGATTAATAAAGCCAGTGACCATAACGTCATTGTCAGCATGAACAGCATTGGAACTATTGCATACATCGCGTTCTTGCCGTTCTTGATCAACCAAACTGATATTGACAGCAGAACAAGGCTTGCAAGCAGTTGGTTGCTTGTTCCAAAAATAGGCCATGCTACCAGATATCCTTTTTCTTTTGTAAGCATAAGAAACGCAAACGGCACAAGCAGGGTGATCAATGCGGCAAAAAGACTTCCCGTTTTTGACTGCCAGCCTGTCAGCTCCTGAAAAATATACCTTGCAAGTCTTGTTGTAACATCAAGAGTGTCATATACAAAGGTTGAAAATGCGAGCAGCGCAAATGGGAATGCAATATTAAAACCAACACCCACCAGCCCCAGATAACCGGCAAGGCCGTTGGCATAAATAAGATTCGGATCACTGCCAAGGCTTTGTGAGCCCTTCGGTATCATCATGAGCGTTGCAAGCGCAAGCACGCCGACCAGGCCTTCAAGGAGCATGGCCCCGTAGCCGACAATACGCGCGTCGGTTTCTTTCATGAGCTGCTTTGATGTGGTGCCTGAACTTACTATTCCATGAAAGCCTGAACATGCGCCGCAGGCGACCGTGATAAATAAGACAGGGAAGATTAATTTTCCGTTCGCCAGACTTTTCATTCCGTCGATATTGAATGCGGGGTACTCAATACTGAAACCGCCGAACAATGCGCCGGACAATCCGATTATAATTGTCATATACAAAAGCCATCCGCCAAGATATCCGCGCGGCTGAAGCAGCAGCCAGACCGGTATCACGGACGCGCCAAAACAGTACATCAATAAAACGATATCCCATTGCTTTACTGTAATGCCTGACAGAAGAGAGATCACCGGCTGGGGCAGTCTCGGCCCGATCCATATAACAAGAAAAACCAGCGGCAGGAATATCACTGTAGCAAGCGAAAGCCTTATCCTGAACTTGTACAGAAGGACACCCATCATTGCTCCAAGCAGGAGATAAAGTATGGAAGACGCTGCCACGCCGGGGCCGTAAGCCGTGTCTGCCGTCACTGTTTTGAAGGTCTGGGCGGTAATGTCTGTAAAGGCTATGATGACATATATCAGGGCAAGCCAGATGAAGATAAGAAAGAGGATATATGAAGTGCGGGACATATGCTCTTTTACGATCTCGCCGATTGACGCGGCCTTATGTCTGATCGACGCTGACAGGCTTGTTAAATCATGCACCCCGCCTATGAAGATAGAACCGATTATTATCCACAACAGAGCTGGCAGCCACCCGAACCAGATGCCTGCCAGGATAGGCCCCACAATCGGACCTGCTGCCGCGATTGCGGAAAAGTGCTGCCCCAAAAGCAAAGAGGCTTTTGCGGGGACAAAATCCACCCCATCATTTACCTGGCAGGCCGGGGTCTGGCGTGAATCATCCAGGTCCATCTGTTTCGACAGGTAGCTGCCGTAAAACAGATACCCGGCAATAAATATAATTATGGAGAAGACAACTACAAGGCTGATCATATTCTATGTTATATAATTTTTAGTAACTATCTTACAAGGTATTTCAGTAGTCAGTATTTCAGTAGTCAGTAGTCAGTAGTCAGTAGTTTGGAAATCCCTAACTATTGTCTACGGGTCTGCCAACTACTAACTACTAACTGCTAACTACTGTTTTTAATTGATTCAATTTCGTTGCATAATGCAATCATCAGCCTTCTGATGCAACAGCCCGTCTCCCGAAATTAAAAGCACCATCTAACATCTTTGAATTTCAATCTTTTCAGGACCGCAATCAGGAATTAAGCATTCTCCCGATTAACTGCCAATTGCAAATTGCAACAAATGGCACACAGAACACCGACTGTGTGCCAATGCGTATTACTTTATTAATTCAATGAGTTAAACGGTCCTTCGCATACTGGCACGGATATTGAGATAAGAAAGGAAAACAAGTAAAGGAGGTGTACAAATGAAAAGGCTGTTAAGAAAATTAGAAAACATCTATGCAGCAGCCGCCTATGCAGAAGAAGGTGAACACGATACGGCAAGGGAAATCATGAGAGATGAAGAGCAAAAAGTTGACCGTATAACACCGACAAAAAGGCCCCGGAAAGAAATGAGAGCGCCCGGAAGAGAAAGGTAGAAATATCTGATGCCTCGAGGAAATAAGATGAAAAAGCTGACCAAAAAACTGGAAGACATCATGTCCGCAGCCGCTTTTGCAGAGGCAGGCGAATTTGAGACAGCAAGGGAGATCATAAAAGGGAAACGCAGGATACTGCTTGCTCTAAGAGGAGATGAATCGGATGTAAACGCTTTCAGGTACGCGCTCAGCATGTGCAAACGTATAAATGCCGGGCTCGACATCCTGTACGTCTCTGAATCCGCGGCGACTTTATTGAATAACTTTAAAAACACACTTGAAAAGGAGGGAGTAAATTATGTGATCACTGAAAAAACAGGCTGTGTAAAAAAGGAGATCATTGATTACACAGAGAAGAGGAAAGATATCCAATTCGTAGTAATTGAATCATCGGAAGTTCTTAATATCGATTGTAAGCAGGACGACGGGACGCTCTCTGATGCGTGGAGGAAATTAAAATGTCCGCTGGTCCTGGTCTCAAAAGGCGCATCGCCTTCAATGGCGTAAAAAAACAGTGATTAGTGTAAGTAAAAGGCACTGAAGCACGAAACACTGACACTAACAACTGACACTGACACTTAAATTAAAAAGGAGGAAAACAAAATGGGAATCGGAAGACGTGTATTTGAATTCCTGAAAATGGCGTCCATCGAGCACGCCAAATGGGACTACGAAGTCTCAATGAGCATTTTAAAGAAAAGGAAGAAGTTGTGGATACTCGGCGTAGCGCTGCTGCCGATCATAGCAGTCGCCTTTGTCGAAGCAGGAGATATGTTAGGCAGCAAGACCGCATATGCGCCGGCATTTTATTCCACAAATATTTTTCTTATCTCAATAGCGATAGGTTTATGCGCGGGACTGATTACCGGATGTATCGGCGCGGGCGGCGGTTTTATTATCACACCCGCTTTGATGGCGGCAGGAGTGAAGGGCATCCTCGCGGTTGGGACCGACCTGTTCCATATATTTGCAAAGGCGATCATGGGGACGGCCGTTCACAAGAAACTCGGCAACGTCTCGGGTAAACTTGCAATCGCGTTCCTTGTCGGGTCTGCGGGCGGCACTTTCATCGGCGGAGCCATCAACCATGCCCTTTACGATTATGACCCCAATTTAAGCGAGGCGTTTATCAGCCTGGTTTATGCAATACTGTTAGGCTTTCTGGGGGTCTACGCCCTTGCGGATTTCCTGAAAGCAAGAAAATCAAAAGACACCGGCGACGCACACGGCGGCTCAGCAGGCATGACGGACCTGTCAATTAAGATACAAAAGGTAAAAGTCCCGCCGATGATAAAGTTTGATGAAGACTATGTGCCGGGCGGCAGAAAGATCTCAGGCGTGATCGTGGCCCTCGGAGGCGTTGTAGTCGGGATCATGGCGGCAATCATGGGCGTAGGCGGAGGGTTCATTACATTCCCCATGTTCGTCTATATATTCGGCGTTTCTTCAATGACAACCGTAGGAACCGACATACTTCAGATCATCTTCACGGCGGGTCTCGGCGCGGTAACCCAGTATGCGATTTACGGCTATGTCTTCTACACACTGGCAATGGGAATGCTCCTGGGCTCGCTTATCGGCATTCAGGTTGGAGCGCTCACCACAAAGGTTGTTAAGGGCATACACATCAGGGGATTTTACGCGGTTTCAATTCTGGCCGGTTTCATCAACAGGGCGGCAACACTGCCGAAGAAGCTCGTGGAGCTTGAGGTAATAGACTGGTCCAAACCGGTTGTTAAGGGCATCGAAACCGCCGGCAACGTCATCTTCTGGATAGTTGTCGCGGCGTTTGCAGCATGGGTTATAGGTAAGTTTGTTGTAAATATCGGAACCTTAAGAGGAGAGGATGAAAGTGTAGCTCCTGTCCTTGTAAAGGAGGAGGCATAACATGATAGTAAGAAATAAAAAAATGTTCAGTGTCGGAGTTGTTTTTGCGATATCGTTTCTGGCCGTGCTGGCCTTGATCTTCTCGCCTGTCTTTAACGGCAAGAACGGTCTCGTGTTTTCAGATGACATGTTCAATAAACTTTCAAAGGGGTCGTCATACTTTATCCCGAAGGTGGCCAAGTCGGTTGAACCTCTCGCAGGCAAGCCCCTTACTATCACCATAAAACTCGAAAAGGCGGAAGATGTCGAACACACCTCAAAGCTTTTCACAACCGCAGGCGCTAACGTCGAGGCCAAAGATACAGAGCTGAAGATAAACGGTGACCTCGGGGCCATCCTGCAGAGCGCGCTCGCGGATTCCGATTCTATGTATAAGAATGACGGCAAAACCGTTTCCGAAAGATACGGATATGACGAAAAAACGGTAATGAAAAACTGGTGGGCGGCATTAAACAAGATAGGCAAAGAACTGAAGAAGCAGAAAGTTATAGCCGAAGCAAAAGTAGTAGACGATGTCACTAAAAAGGCCGTCGAACCCGCTTATAACTTCTACAAAATTGACGCCAATAAAGTCGCCGATCATGCAGGCATGATGTCAGGGCTGCTCGTGTTCTACGTGGCTTATACAATGTGGTGGGGCTATGCCATATTCTACATGTTTGACGGCCTCGGCCTCAGCATGAAAAAGGCAAAGGTGAAAAAAGAGGCATAGAAGATGTTTTAGTGTTCCAAGCACCATCGACACCTATCTATGCCATTGGGTTGAAAAGCAGGGGCGGGTTTGAAACCCGCCCCTGCTTTTATGTCGCTAACACTGAGACAACCGGGCATTTGAGTTCGTGTTCAAGCATGTTGTGCGCAAACTCCCTGATCGTGCCGATAAACGCCGCATGATGCGCTTCCTTTGTAGGGGTAGGCACTACAACAAGTTTGATGTTTATATCTTTGACCACCCGTTTAATAACATCTTCCACGCTTCCTCTTTCAACCTGTGTGTCTACGGTGATGCCGTCGTCAAGGCAAAACTGTACAACCCTCTCAAGAAATCCGATGATATCTTTTTCCATATGCCTTGAGACGTTCTCGTATGAAGCAAATTCATGCACGGCAAGGGCCACTTTATCGGATTCATCAAATTCCGGGATTGCGCTAAGCAGCAGGATTGCAGCCCCCATATCTCTCGCTCTTTCGCGCGCGTACCTGATGGTTTTCCTGTACGGCAGCCCCGGATGGACTAATACAACTATTTTCTTTTCCATTGTGTCCTCCTTTTTAAAACTTACGTTTCTAATGCTATAAGCAAGACCACTGAAATGCCGTTCAAGCTTGTCCGGAATTTTATTCCTCTGCCGGGACCTTGACCTGCTGGGCGAGCCTTCTTTCATACAACACACCCTGCACCATCTTTATGATGATCAGTCCGCTTAATGCGCACGCAGCGCCTAACATGAGATAGCCGGAATAATTATTCCATATCTTCTCCATCGCATTAGCCGCAAGCACGGCGTCCGGCTGCTGCGCCATCCATTCCTTTACTGCTGACTTGTTCATCATGATCCAGTCCTTGATCTCACCCTTACCTGTCAGCCCGCTCGTCGCCTTTGCCCATGCATTTAAAGCAGGTTCGTACGTAGATTTGTAGCCCGCTGAGATATGCTTGAAAATAACGGACACACCGGCAAGAAGCATTGTGACAGCGAAGTAAAGTCTGATGGTCAGTCCTTTAACATATTTTGTTGCAACTGTCCCGAACTGCGCTCCAACTGCGGCGCCCAGGAGCATTACTACCGCGGCAAGAAGTTCGACCCTTGCTTTGTACGCATAAGAAAATGCGCCGTAGGCCCCGGAGATCATTACCTCAAAGAGGTCCGTGCCGACTGCCAGTGTTGTCGGGCAGCCAATAACATAAAGCAGGGAAGGCATTCTTATGAAACCTCCGCCGACTCCTAAAAAGCCCGCGAGAAATCCTGTGAAAGTCGCAACACCGCCAATGACCCAGAGAGAGATGGTAATGCCGGATGCCTTGAGATTTATCATGGGGGGAATGTAAATGCCCTGCATCTTCTTTGCAAGCCCTGAGGTGCCTGCGTCTTTTACTTTGTGCCCGGATGAGCCTCTTGTAAGTTTGAAATATTCATAGAGCATGTATGATCCGAGCCCGAACAGCAGAACCATATATACAGTCCTGACAATAGGCCCGACCCTTCCAATCTTTTCGAGATACATTATAAGCATTGACCCGCCTTCAATCCCGATGGCCGTGAAGACCACCATGATGAGGCCGAGCTTCATATCCACATTGCCAAGCTTTCTGTGTTTTGCCGTAGAGACAATTGATTTCCCCGCGATATGCGCCATGTCTGTGCCTATCGCGTACGCCATAGGGAAACCGAAAACATTCAGGGCCGGCGTGACCATAAAGGCCCCCCCGATCCCGAAGAACCCGCCTATGACACCGACAGTCAGTCCAAGCAGGACCAACTGCCAGGCCATTATTTCAACTCCTGCTATGGGTAAATATAGCATCATGTCCATTTTTTTGACCCTCCAATTTTCAGGATACCTTTAATGTTGAATTTCGATCTTGTCATTTTTTATTCCGAGCATCTTAAAGATCATCTCCGCTACAAAAGCGATAAAGATGCCGATGCCCGCCATTGTGCCGATAGTTAGAAGTCCGAATGCCGTGTGGTTGTTCTTGTTAAGCTCCGCGATCCAGCTCATGAAATTTTCCATTGTCTCACCTCCCTTCCATATAAGTCAGAAGTAAGAAATAGGAAGTTAGAAGTCAAAAATAAAATCATTTTTCTTCACTTCTCACTTCTTACTTCTCAGTTTTAACTTTTAAATTTTCAGCCGTTCAAACTCAGATGTCCGGGGATACTTGTCTGTCCTGTATAAAGATTCGGAGAAACTTAAGGGCGTGTCGCCGTGCCCGTAATATATGTGCCTTGTCCTGAGGACAGGTAAATTTGATGCAAGCTCCAGATGCGCCTCATCTTTTTCACTGACAAGTGATACATCAACGATCTCTTTTATCCTTTGAATTTTTGTCCCGCACCTTCTTTCAATAAACGCGTATGGAGAGGTGTCTGCCGGATACTTATCGTTGATAAAGCCGCTCATGAGGTTGTAGGAGATGAACAACTTTTGCAGCGTCAGCGGCGTGCCGTCGACAATTATCAGCCGCAAAAGGAAAAAACAATGGTCCTCGTCGGAGAGATTGAGATAATTGATCACGCACCTGTCCGGCTGAAGGGTCTTGTTTTCAATTACACGGGAAACACACGCGGAATATTCGCAGACGTCACTCTCCCCGAAATTTATCAGCATGGAAATGCTGTCATCCGGTTTGCTTCTCCTGACGAATGTGCCTTTGCCCTGGATTTTTTTCAGGTAGCCTAATGAGACAAGTTCTTCAATTGCTAATCTGACTGTTGCCTTGCTTACATTGTATTGGCCGCAAAGCTGCTCTTCTGTCGGTATCTTTGTGCCGACTTTCCATTCACCTTTTTGTATGTGTTCTTTTAATATTTCAAGAAGCTGGTAATAGAGTTTTTGCGGCCTTGTCCGGTCAATCGAAAGCTGCATAATAACTGTCCTCTACAGCGTCATTCCCGCTTGCCGGGAATCCTTCTTTGAAGCAGAGGAAAGATTCCGGACAAGCCGGAATGACAACAAGTTAAGTTCTATGTACGATTACTTTGGGTTCGTAGATACATCAGGACATTACAATATCCGTGCCTAACCAAATAACGTTTTCAAATTATGCTGTTAGCTGATTAACGTCAAAACAGGGGCGCACTATAATTACTGCACTCACGCAGGGAGAAAAAATAATGATTTGTTTTACAACCGGTTCAAAGTTAAGAAGTTAGAGGGGAAATACCGGCGGGGAAAAAGTTACAAAGAAATTTCTGGCATGCAAAAATTTACTGCAGGCAGTAATCCTGCAACTGTACTGTTTCAATCTCCGGTTATATAATAAAACCCACATTACAAACAGGCACATTACCTGACTTGAATGAAAACAAAAAATAATAAGGAACTCGAAATAATCCGCCGGCTCGTCGGCGATGCTACCAGTGAGCAGCTTCGCTACGTGGATTCTTTTGTCACCGGCGAGATCGGGCTCTTCATGCCGGTAGGCGGAGCATGCCTTTATGCCTTGACCCCGGAGCACAGTCACCCCGCGTATATGTTCGTCCTTAATTTCGATGACCAGACCGGCGTGAAGCTCAACGGCCGGACCATAACAGCGCGCCCCGGAAAGATCTTCTGTTTGTCACCCGGGACCGCCCACCAGGAGCTCCCTTCAGACTTCACTCCCCGCTATATCGCAATTCTGATCGGGAAGTCTTTCTTCGAGAGGCAGCTTTCGTTCTACCCGGTGAAAAGAGACATATGTTTCGATGGGGAGTTTCATAATATAACTTCCAATCTGGTCCCTCTTCTGAATAAGTTCATGATAGAGGCCGATAACTCTGTTCCGGGCTGCGACGCTGTTTTGCACGGCCTTGGACTGGAAATCTCCCATTCGATTATCAGGGGTATTTTCGATGTGAAAGCAGTAGAAGACAGAATTACAGGCCGCGTCGAAATCGGCAGGGTCATCGAATATATCCATGCGCATATGCACACGAAGATGACTATAGGAAATATGGCCGGGATCGCCTGCATGTCTCCTTCACATTTTTCACACGTATTCAAGGCAGAAACAGGGAAGACGCCGCTGGACTGTTTAAATGAGATGCGGATGCGGCGGGTGAAAAAGCTCCTTATTGCGGGGGACAGGTCAATTACAGAGATCGCCCTTGAGTGCGGGTTCGGCAGCCCGGCATACCTTACGGCAAGTTTTTGCAAAAAATACAAGATCACACCTTCGAAGTTCAGAACAGTCAATAAACAAAAGCAGGATTTCTAAATAATATCGCAGGATATTGAAAGCCTGAGATCTTGAATTGCCCGTATAATTATCAGAGCCGCTAAATAATTATATGGAGGAGAAGTGCAATGAATAAATCCGAGATACTCGCTTTCCTGAATGCCAATCCGGTTTTCCACATCGCAACCCTTGACGGGGACAGGCCTCGTGTCCGGGGCATGCTCCTGTACAGAGCCGATGAAAAAGGTATCTTGTTCCACACCGGAAAGATGAGAGACCTTTACAAACAACTCACTGCCAATCCCCGCGTGGAGCTTTCTTTTAATAATGGCAGTGACGAAAACCTCATTCAGGTAAGGCTCAGCGGTACCGTTGAGCTCGTGGAGGACCTTGAGCTGAAAAAGGAGATCGTGAGCAACCGTGACTTTCTGAAACCCTTTGTGGAGCAGGCAGGATATGAGCCTCTCGCAGTGTACCGCATAAAAAACGGTACAGCTTCAATATGGAAAATGCATACCAATCTTGAGCCGAAAGAGTATGTGGAGTTATAGTGTGATTGTCCGGCTCTACGTAGGGGCGGGTTTCAAACCCGCCCCTACGTAGCAGGTAACACATTCATGTTCGTGCGAGGATTTAACAATACTGCATGAGTCGGTAGTTAAGTTGAATATACGTTATCTCCAAGGGCATTTATCCGCAGCACAAATGACAATAGCCGAAAAAACAAATTTCCATTCAGCTTGGTTCATGCCGCACTTGAGTCTGTATCTTTTCTGGGGGAGAAGGCTGTTGACACGTAAGAAATATGTGAGATAATTATTTTATATACTTTAGAACATAAGGTGAACTTCATGTCCTCAAAAACCGGAGGGCAAATTCAGCAAAAAAGGAGAAACAACCATGAAAACTTTTTCAGCAGCGTTAATCTTTTCAGCAGTAATGATTTTTTCTTTCAATGCTCAGGCGGAACTGACGGAGAAAGATAAGACCCTGCATGAGATGCACGCGATGATGCGTTTGATGGATAACGCCCTTTGCCAGGCCCTTGAAGGCGCAAACCTCCTGATGTTCGGACAAATGAGCGGCGCTGAAAAGATAGACAAGGATTTGATCGAGCGCGGAACAGCCATGGTAAAAGACGGTAAGGCTGTTATATTGAAGACCCTTGCGAGCACTGAAATGAAGTCTATGCATAAAGAAGGCGGATATAATGAGAAGGTCATGCATGACTTACATTCATTGGGGGACAGGATGCTTCATGTGATAGAAGAAGTTGAGAAACTGCACAGCGAAGCCCTGAAATAGATCAATACGAAATAGTCTTACAAGTTCACATAAAAACTTAAGGGTTGTGGATTGGACCGTATTATACCTTATAACCTTCCGTCCCTCCGGTAATATTCACAACTTTATCCCAAATTAACACTCTTCAATATAAATGAATGACTAATACAAGCTCCATCTTAATGTGAATGAGGAGGAAGGTCATCATGGCTGTGTTCAGTGATGAGATGATGCTGTTCTCCTGAGGCATGTAACGCGTCTATGTGAATTGTGACATTCGATAAATACCGCAGATGGTGTAAAAGCTGATGACGCACTTCCATAGCGACGTCATGTCCCTTTTCAACGGTGAGAGATGGAGTTACCGCTATATTTACTTCAGCGTAAAGCCTGTGGCCTATCCATCTCACACGCACTTCAGTAACGTCCTGAACTCCTGGGGCATGGTTAACGGCATGTCTGATCTCGTCGATAATTTCCGGATCAATACCATCAAGCATTCGGGTGAGGACGGCCTTCCCGGAATCCCATACAATGCGGAGAATAACTGCGCTGATTAAAAAACCTACAACAGGGTCTGCAAGTGGATATCCAAGCCAGACCCCAACTGCTCCGAAAAGCACCGCAAGGCTGGTCAAGCCGTCAACGCGCGCGTGATGCCCGTCTGCAATAAGGGCAACGCTGCCAATCTCCTTGCCAACTCTTATGCGGAACAGGGCGACGGCTTCGTTGCCTAAAAAGCCCACAATCGATGCGACAGCTACCGCCCACAGATATTCCACTTTTTGAGGATGCATCAGGCGGTCAATGGATTGATACCCTGCAACAACTGCGCTGAATAAAATGGTTAGCACAATAGCAACCCCGGCCAGGTCTTCAACACGTCCATACCCGTATGTAAACCGCTTTGAGGGTTTTCTCCTTGCGAGCGTAAAAGCAAACCACAGAGGTATTGCTGTCGCTGCATCGCCTATGTTATGAATTGTGTCCGCGAGGAGAGCGACACTGCCTGTGAGCAGAACAATAATAACCTGGAACAGGGCGGTGGCGGAGAGTCCAGCGAACGACCATTTGACAGCCCATATCCCCCGCTGAGTAGTAAAGATGGATGGGTCAACAACGCCATGCACATGACCGTGTGAATTGTGTGCGTGGTCATGTTCCTGATCGTGATCATTTTTGTGTGCGTGTCTCTTATTCATTACTTCCCTCCTCCGGATTCAGTGTAATCAGTATCGCATCGCAATTTCATAAAAAGAAGCGGCATCGCTAATATGATAAGAAGAATACCCTGTCCCATTATGAGAGAACTAACTCCCGCAATGGTTATAAGATAAAACGAGGTGGCAAGCGTGCCGATAATGCTCCCGAAAGTGGAGAGCGCATAGAGCGTCCCGATTGTTTTCCCCGACGTGTGGAGGCTGCATATCATAAGCTTGGCCGTATAGGGACTTACGATACCGAGAAAGACAGAGGGGACCAGAAAAAGAATCGCAGACGCAAGCAAAGGGCTTGACCTTACTCCCATGTCCTTCATGAATATCCAGTCCGACACCGGGCCGCTGTATAAAGGAAATGTCAGAAGAAGGACACCCGGCGCAATGATTATAAGACCGAGTTTTCTTGATGACGGTCTTATGTCAGCAATCCTTCCCCCAAGATAATATCCGGCAGACAGCCCTGTCAGAAAAACACTTATCAGGCTTCCCCACACGAAAACGGAATTGCCGAAATTAGGGGCAAGTATTCTGCTGCCCAATATCTCAAAAGACATGACCACTGCGCCACAGACAAAAACAATAAAATATATCATCGGGCTTGCCTCCTCATTTTGCCTCTGAGTCCTGGTATTTGTAGAGATTCACCGGGGCAAAATCATCGGTGAGAATATTTGCGCCGGACCATTCGTATGCCATCGAATATTCAAATCTTGACGCTGTTTCGGGAAGATCAAAGTCGAATTGCCTGAGAGACTGAAGCTTTTTTGCCGCTGCCTCAATTCCGTCTTTGTCCTTCAGGTCAAAGTTTTTCGTGACAACGAAGATGAAGTTGCCCGATTTCTTCCCTTTGAATATATAGAGGTAAGGGAATACCTTCTTGTACGTCATAATCATGGAATCGAATAATTTATTCCTGTAGGGAGATAGGATGTTTGAGACAACAACGCCGTTGTCCTTTAATCTGCTTTTCACCTCCCGGAGGAATTCAACTGTTGTGAGATGAAAAGGGATGTAGTCACCTTGGTAAGCGTCAAGAAAGATAATGTCATATTTCTTCTTGGAGCGTTTGATGAACTGCCTTGCGTCCCCGGCATGGACCTTAAGGTTTTTATTCTCTTTAAAATAAAAATATTCCTTTGCGACCGAAACAATATCAGTGTCAATTTCAACGGCGTCTATGTTTGCCTCAGGGTAATAACGGTTCATATATCCCGGCATGGCCCCGATTCCAAGACCGGCAAAGAGCACATCTCCGGGGTCAATACGCAAAAAGGCGAGAGAGACAAAAGTTGTTCGAGTATATTCAAAAAGCAGCTTATCGGGAGCGTCCAGAGATATTCCACCCTGTATCAAGTCTTTTTTGTTGTTCCGGAGATATCTTTCATGTTTGGCCGCGTCTTCCGTGACAGCAATGTACTGATAGAGAGAATTCTTCTCCATCAGCAGTTTCTCTGAAGGCTCAAGGGCAAATCCGCTCAAAGGGAAAAGCAGAAAGCAAAGAACGGTTAAATAAATTTTATTAAACATATAATGGACTCCACGATTTAATGTGTTATTCTCAACAAAATTAAAAGAGGATTAACCGACCGGAGGGGACACGCCTGAAAAGACCGCAGTGAAATTGCTTTCAGGCATAAGTTCATCAAAACAACGTGCAATATTATGAAATGCTTTTTTGTGCGTTAAGGCGAAACCCGAAGTGAAGTGGGCCGCTGTATTTTTGGGTTTGTTTTGAAATTTGCCTGTTGCGCCTGACCCATTAATATACTTTTCAAGGTGCAGGTGAAAGCCGGTATGTTTATGGCTGTACATATCGTATTTCTCAAGATCATCATAATGGTCACGAACATTAAAATGATGCTCTGAAGGATGGTCATGGGAGTGATAAAAAGGCATCAAAAAGGAAACTATCAGAAAGAGAACAGCGATTATTAGTCTATAGAAATTGTTTGAAGCCATGTTGTAGTTTATACTATTCATCATTTCCGCCGCCATATCCGTCATGAAATTTCCATAACCTGCCTCGCCGCCCTGGTCCCTTCTTCCACTGCGCCGAGCCAGTGCTGGTGGCCGTTCAGCTCCGAGTGACCGAAGGCAATGCGTCCGAAACGCCTCCTGATAACAGTGCCCGGCGCAGACTGTCCGTCCCTGCCGAAGTAAAATCCAGGCTGAGGATTCACATAAGCATGACCCCACCGGTTCAGGACAATGCCTGCTATGTCCTTTTCAGGGTCGAATCCAGCCTTGCCGAAAAGCCTTGCCATCTGTTCTTTTATCTTCTTTTCATAATCCGCATAGCTTGTTGAAAGCAGCTCAATGCGTCCTTTTACTCCCTGCTCATGAATAGGGAATCCCGGATAATAAAACGGCACATAAAAAGTTATGATGGTCGGTTTGTCAGGATCAAGCGGGGGATTATAGTCGCCGACAATCATCGGCTGTCTTATGTTGCAACTGAATCCAAAGCCGTCGAACCATCTGCATGAAGTCAACCCGAGTTTATACAGAAACCTCCAGTTCGTGACAGCTACATTAACTACAAGCATCGGAGAGCGATGAAATTGTTTGTACGCCTCGTTATGTTCTTCAGGAAGTTTTTTCACAATCCTGCGGGTGACCCAACTGCCGTTGGCCATCACTACACTGCGTGCTTTCAAACAATATATCTTTCCGCCTTTCACATAAGTCACCCAGACGAATTCCGATTTATCAGGTTCCGCATTATGTTCAATATTCACTGCCAATGCATCAAGCCGCATACTGATGCTGTTGGAAGGACGATCCAATGCCTCAAAATTGATCCGTTGGTTCAGGACATCTTCAAAGGACTTGCTTTTGGAGATTGCTTCGGGAATGAGAGCTTTTGTAAAGAAGCGCGCGAATCCGTCATTGCCGCCTGGGAATGAATGCCAGTCGCTTTTTTCAGACCTTGCCCTTTTAGTAAACCCGGCAGGAAATCCCTGAAAGCCCGGCATTGCAACCTGATACGCCCCGAAAGCCGAGATAACATCAGAACCCAGCCCTATGCTGCTTGCAAGGACCGGGTCAATAAATCTTGTGATCGCAGGACTCAGCCCCATCACCTTTTCCAGATAGTCTTTATACGTCATGGTATCAAGCCATTGGTTGAAGTCTGCTCCTTTATAATTTCTTTTATTGCTATTTCTCCAAGTGACAAAATCCTTCTTCACGTTTTCTGAAAAAGGAGTGTCTTCAAAATTCCTGCTCCACATATCAATCGCCCATTTTGAGGCAGCAGCGTCTTCAAAAAAATAACCGTTATTGGGAAAATCATCGTACCACAGCATGAAGCCGTAATTCGTCCGGTCAAAGTAAAGCTTTTTATCTGCAGGAGTTAACTTCTGATATTCAAACCTGTGAGGTATCCCCAGTTCGGAATAAATATCGTAGCCGGAGGATTCAGGGTCATCAAGGACGACAAATGAATTTGCTCCCTGAGGGGCAATCAGTCTTTGACCATTAACGATAAACTCATTTCGCTTTGATTCACCGCCGAAGACAGGATGGTTTTCGATAATGAGACATTTTTGCCCCCTGCGCTTTGATTTACTGAAATGAAAAGCTGCGCCAAGCCCGCTCATGCCACCGCCGATTATCACAAGATCGAATATCTCCCCTGTATCAATAGCGTCATCCGGGATAGTTTCATAGCGGCCGTCCCGCATTGCATGAGCATAACGAACGACACTTTCGGTATTGCCATGTGAAGCGGAATAATCACCAACGCCGCCATCCCCGTCCCAGGAATTTGTTTGCGCAACTAAACGGATTGGCGCAGGAAGTTGCAAAAGGGCCGCACCAGCACCGATCAAAGCGGCATTGAGAAAATCCCTTCTAGTTATTCCTGTGGTCATTTGCTCAAGTATTTTTTTAGGTTCATACTTTTCTTGAATTAAGTATAAGATAGTTGCTGAGAAACAACAATTGATTGATTTATAAAATTAAGACAATATCGCATTGGGGGATCAGGTCTTATTTCTTGTTTTTTATCCACCTCTATAAAGCAATACATCTCTATTCGATCCCTTCTTCCCTCTTAAACCCTATCTTCGGACCCTTCTTTTCCGGCAGGGACATTAACTGTCGGATTGCCTCGAATATTGTATATATTTCTTCATCATGTTTTTCTATTTTGCTTTCAAGCTCTTTTAATTTGTGTGCCAACTCTTTGTGGGTCGAAAGAACTTCTCGTAGTTTAACAAAGGCCCGTATAATGGCGATGTTCGCAAGTATGGCTGTCTCACTATTGAGAACAGTGGCCAGCATTACAACTCCTTGCTCGGTAAATACATAGGGGCGATGGCCTCCGAGATGCTTTTGTGAAGGTATCGCATTTTGCGATACCATACCCTTAATCTCTTGTTCGTCCAGTTGACAGCGGGAAAGAGTAACCACAGAGAAAGAGGATGCAACAAGCATTTACTGCACAACGATCGCGTTTAGTTCGTGGGAATCGAGAATTTTGTTTATTATCCTGGCGGGTTTATTTTTCAAAGCTCCGCTCTTCATGCCGGCAATAAGCAGGTCATAATTTTTTGCCTCGGCAATGATCCCGTCGGACTGGCCTGTTTTAATGATCGAGGCCGGTTTGATGTCCATAGAGTTCAGGATGTCTTTTGCAGAAACTATGGCCTGCTACCATTGCCTGTGTGCCCCATGGTTATCAGTTTGACGATGCCGGTAGCAGTTACAGTGTGCTACTTTAACTGCTACCGAATGAATACTGAAATATGCTAAAGTATATTCCGATGGGACGGTACAGAAAAATACTCGTGGCGGTTGACGGTTCAGAGTCAAGCAAGAACGCCTTCAGGCAGGCCTGCAAGATAGTGCGCGATGATAAAAGCTGGATAACCGTCATCACCTCGGTCCCCATTTACCAGGACCAGTTTGAGGTCCTCAGCACCAGGGAAAAGGTCACCAGGACCCTCAAGGACGAAGGGCAAAAAGTCCTCTCCGAAATTCAAAAGATAGCAACCGAGGAAGATATCTACATAAGGACAAGGCTTGAAGAGGGAAGCCCGTTCGACACTGTTACGGACATTGCGGACGAAGGCAATTATGATCTGATAGTGATGGGCAGGCACGGTAAAGGCCGCATTGAAAAGGCCCTTGTCGGCAGCGTCACGGCCCGCGTCATCGGCTATACCCAGCGGGACGTGCTTGTTGTTCCGGGAGATGCGTCTATCGGGTGGGGCCATATCCTTCTGCCTACAGATGGTTCAAAATACAATAAGGCCGCGACGGAGAAGGCGGTCGACCTCGCAAAGTCATACGCCGGAGATCTGAAGGTCCTTTCCGTTGTAGACGTCACGGACGAGTTCCATGCCGAAGCGCCCGGCGCGGTTGAGGAGCTTGTCAGACAGGCAAAGAAGATCGCGGGTGATGTCAGGGAAAAGGCGGAGGCGGAAGGAATAACAACAGAGGCATTTGTCAGGGAAGGCGAAAGCTTCAAAGTCATCACGGAGCTCTCACGGGAATTCCATTCCGATGTCATAGTCATGGGCAGTCATGGACGGACCGGGATACGTCGTCTCCTCATGGGCAGCGTCACTGAAAAGGTCATCGGTTACGCCCCCTGCCCGGTGCTCGTCGTAAAGGCGTAATTTCCAATCCCGATTTAAACCACAATATTCATATTGAACCCTGTTCCAATGTTTGCTGAAATGGAAGGCTGCGGAAGAATCCTTTAAAAAAGGTAGTTAGTAGTTAGTAGTCAGCAGTCGGGGAAACCCAACTACTAACTACTGACTACTGTTTTGTTGTCGATTATAGAAATTCTGTAGCAGACTTCCATTTCAGCAATTCTCCTTCCATCCGAATTCAAAATATTGTATCCTTATATACCGGGGCGAATGAATGAACTTTAAGATCTGGCATAAAATGATCATCGGCATCACGATCCCGTCCCTTATTGCCCTGGCAGGCGGCATACTTACCTACGAATACATAAACGACGTCAAGCACAGGCATGGCTTTGTTGAAATAGCGGATGACCTGAAAGGGCGCGCGCTTGAGGTCAGGCGTAACGAGAAGAACTTCCTCCTTCACAAAACCGACGCGTATTACAAATACTGCCAGGACGCAATAAGCGGTTTTAATAATTCGGTGGACAGCATATCCGAGGAGATCGTTGACCAGATCGGCAAAGACGATTTCCTCCTGCTGCGCCATTCCACGCAGGCATACTCAGGACTTATATACGCCCTTCTTAGAAATTACCAGCAGGAGACCGATGTCATTGAACGGGTAAGGGAAGAGGGCAGAAAAATGGAAACCTTTGTGGCAAGCGGCAAGCACGCAAGAGAGCTTTCGACAAACTTCATCCTTGACATGAGGCGCTGGGAAAAAAACTACATGCTGTTCCGTGATAAAGCGTCCTTTGACAAACTGAACATGTCCCTTTCTTTATTTAACAACATCATCCCTTTCTGTTTTGAATGCGCCCGATACACGGAAGCTATTCATAATCTCTTCTCGGTTTACAATGAGATCGATGCCAAGGTGAACGACCTGCAGATAATCGGGACTAAACTTGAAGAGATCACAAACAAAATAGCCGGCCGCGAGAGACAGAAGGTGAGCGATTTTTTCACGCACACTCAGCGTCTTTTACTGATGGCGCTTATACTGCTCTGCACCCTGGGGCCGTTGATAGTTTACAAGACCGCAACTTATATAGTAGCGCCGATCAAAAGGCTCGCCGACATTACAAGAAAGATCTCAGAGGGAGATATAACCCTGAGGGCGCCGATAAAAGAACATGACGAGACCTTCACCCTCGCCATGTCCTTCAATACAATGCTCGACCACCTGCAGCTTACGCAGGAGTCCCTTGAAAAAAGCATGGAGCTTCTCCGCGAAAAACAGGAGGAGGCTGAGAAACGCGCCTCACTGGGCTTCCTCGTCTCAGGCGTCGCCCATGAATTAAACAACCCTTTGAACAACATCTCCCTGACCGCGGAGACAATGAAGGAAGATATAAAAGAGCTCAGCCCCGAACAAATGACGGAATACGTCCAGGACATACTCACGCAGTGCGAGCGCGCCCAGCAGGTCGTGGAAAACCTGCTC
The DNA here is from genome assembly GCA_016214845.1 of Nitrospirota bacterium. Classification (NCBI taxonomy): domain Bacteria; kingdom Pseudomonadati; phylum Nitrospirota; species Nitrospirota bacterium. Next base: position 104,515 of record JACRMS010000033.1, read on the forward strand.
GACTTCGCGGGAGCGCGAAAGTCTTCCAACAAGAGCAACCTCAATATAGTCAGCGTCGTGCAGGAATCAATAAATCTCATTGCCAACCAGTTAAAGGTGAATAACATAAATCTGCGTCTTGATTTCCATGACAGCATTTTATTTGTAAAAGGAAACCGCAGCAAGCTGGAAGAGGTCTTTATCAATTTAATGGTGAATGCCGTACACGCGATGAAGGATTCGGGGACCCTGTCCATATGCATCAGGCCGGACTCTGAAATAAAAAATGTTTTTATTGAGATCAGCGACACAGGGTGCGGAATATCCCAGAAAGACCTCAAAAACATATTTGAACCTTTCTTTACCACCAAACCGGTAGGAGAAGGCACCGGGCTTGGTTTGTCAGTGGCCCGGAGTCTTATAATGGAGCACGAAGGCGAGATTGAAGTTGACAGCACCGAAGGGGTAGGAACCGCCTTTATAATCAGATTGCCGTTAATTGAAGGGAGTGTTTAATACGTTTAGTTTCAGCCACGAATTGACACGAATGAACACGAACAGAAAAAATATTAACAATCCCATTAGAGAAGATTCGTGTTTATTCCCCGGTGACAAGGAGTTCAAATAATGTCCACAAAACTCCGTCTCATGATAGTTGATGATGAACCGATTGTAGGCAAAAGGCTTAAACGCCTGCTGGAAAAAGAAGGCTATCATGTTGAAACCTTTACCGACGGCTTTGCGGCAATTGAGGAATTGACTAAAAAGAAGTACGACATCGTCATCACGGACCTGAAGATGGACCATGTTGACGGCATCATGATATTAGAGACCGCCAAAGCTAATAATCCTGAAGTGAAGGTGATCATTATAACCGGGTTCGGCAAAAAGGAGACCTCCTCCAACGCCTTTAAAAAAGGCGCCTTCGATTTCATTATCAAACCGTTCAAGTTCGAGGAGCTTCTTCAGGTCATCAAAAAGGCCGGGATATCATTGGAGGAAGGGCTGCTGTAATCACTTCATAATCGGTGAATTGACATGACAACAAAGACCCCGATATCAAAAACTATTGCCGCCGGATTGGCCGGTGGAATGACGCTGAATGTTGTAATGCTGCTGACATTCCGGTTGATCGGTTTTGGATGGAATGGCGGCGGGATACTTCTCGACCCATCTGTTCAGAGTCCAAAGCTCATCGCCGTATGGACAAAACTCGAACCCTTACCGCTGGTAGTGAATGCCCCGGTCCCGATTATCCTGGGGCTTATTTTATTCGGCATCGGCCATGCTTTCGTTTATCAATGGCTTGCGCCTTCCTGGCCGGAAGGGACCAAAGCGCGCGCGTGGCGCATGGCTGCCCTTGTATTTTTTCTCTCATTTTTATTCTGGGAGTTCTTCACCCCTTTCAACCAGTTCGGCGAGCCCCTGCCGCTGATCGGATTGGAATTGATATTCTGGGCAGCTATTGCTATCGCGGAGGCCTTTGTCATCGCAGCGGTGTTTGAACGGGGGAAATAAAATATTACTCAGAAGAAGGCATGAGAGATTGGCTCTGGCATCACCTATCCAGAACATTAGGGAAATTCTTGCTATAATGCTATCAACCCTCAAATAATCATCCATATCCCTGTGGACAAAAGGCACACAAAGTAATACAATATTCTTGTGAAATATTTTGATTGGAATGTTGAAAAGAACAAAGAGATTGTTAAAGAGCGCGGAATATCATTCGAGGAAATTGTCTTCTCGATCATGCATGACGGGCTATTGGATATCATCGAACATCCAAATAAAACAACGTATCCCAATCAGAAGATATTTATTGTAAGTATTGATGAGTATGTCTATCTTGTTCCTTTTGTAGAAGATGAACATACTATATTTTTAAAAACAATAATTCCGAGCCGGAAGATGACAAGGAAATATTTAGGAGACAAAAATGAAACTGACTAAGGAAGAGCAGTCCATTCTTGATTCAGTAGATAAAGGCGAGTGGAAGTCTGTTCAGGGAGCCAAAGCGAGAATAAAGAAGTATCGGGAGTATGCCAAAGCGACATTTCGCAAAGACAAGAGAGTAAATATCAGAATGTCTCAGAAGGACCTTACTGATATTCAGAAGAAGGCAATTGAAGAAGGACTTCCTTATCAAACGCTGATATCAAGCGTGCTTCACAGGTTTATCGCAGGACGTCTGACCGAAAGAAAATCATAGGGACGGCAAAGTTCCACAGTACAATAATGCAAAAGCATTAAATTGTGGTAATGGAATTGGTTCTGAACTATTTTTTTTCTTGCTTTCTCAAATTGCGCTTTTGTATGATAAACATCACCAATCCAAAACATCAGGGAAATTCTTTGTACTGCGCTTGCAGAGAATGGGTTGCAGTAAAACAAACAGGCTTTTAGCAAAACCAAAAAGTCGGTAAGATAAAGAAAAATATTTTTTCAGTATTTTGCTATCCAGATGAGGCAATATGCCTTCTTCTGTCTGATATCTGATAGGTGTAATAAGGAGCGATGATGCGAAAAGTTATATTGATTTTGATTATCTGTCTGTCATTAATGTCTTGCAGGACCCTTGAAAAAAATATGAATTCATGGATGGCCATAATGAATCAGAGTTAGTCTCGAGCTGGGGCGCTCCAACCAGGGTGATTGACACTCGCGATGGATATAGAATCCTTACCTGGGAAAACTACTCTTTGCAATATAAATGGGGGCAATTTATACAAAATGTATGCAGCAAGTCTTTCACTGTTGATTCAAGAGGAACTATTATTAGATGGTCATATAATGGTTGTTAGCTGTGCGTAAAATTAGATGAAATGAAAATATTAACGACCATTGGCTTTGATAATAGCGCTCGCCTTTGTAGGAATACTTATTATTTTGAATATAAAGGAGTTCGTTTTAAGCTGATTCAGAGAAATATGAGGAAGTGGTGTGATGCTTTATTCACAATAATACAAAATGATGATAACTCTAAGAACCTGGCGTTTAATGCAGCATCGGAATTTTTAACAGCATTAAGTTGGCAAAACGACTCAAGAATAAAATTACGGCCTCCTGGTGGTATAAGCGTACCGGATAACTTTCAACTTAGAAAAGCAAAAAGCGGATTCTTTAGTTTTCCGGAAATTCCGTATCATATTGTTTCAAGAGGATACGATATATGCATCATTCCAGAAATTGAAACAGAAGAACAAAAAACTGCCCTTATCCTTTTTAGAGAAGCACTAAGTTCAAACAATGTATATCTATCATTTTTGTTTTACTGGCAAATATTAGAAACTGGCGGTAACGAACCCATCGGATGGATTAATAGCGTTATTCGGAAGAAGAAAAATTATAATAGGCTCTTAGTATCAAAAGCTGAAATTAACCATTTACCGCTTAATGGAAAAAGTCTTGGAAATTATTTATATGATGACTGTCGTAATGCAATTGCACATATAAGACGCGATTCGGGAAAAGTAAAACTGAAATTTGATTCATTGGACGATATAAAAAGATTAGCTATAAGCACTAATGTAGTAAAGAAATTTGCAAGGTTTTATATAGAAAACAACATAAGGCTTCAAAATAACTTATATCTTGTTAGACAAAAAGGAACAGATTTCCCTGTCTTTGTTAATGAAGGAATATATAAGAATAGCGGGCATAGATTAGCTTATAAGCGATTGTCGCTTGATAAAGTCCATAAGAAAAGATGACATTATGACCTAACACTTCTAATGCCTCCTGATCTCAATGGTAGGAATAGTTCCATAGTGCAGAAGTGCAACCGTGCAGCAAAGAGTTGGTAGATTCTATTTTAATGCAGCTTGACAAGCCCGATCCGGAGATTGACCGCATCTGGGCGGATGAGGCACGAAAACGCTGGCAGGCTTTCAAGGCGGGTAAATTGGAAACAGTCCCTTATGAAGAGGTAATGGAGACGTATCGCTCCAAATGAATGAAAGTCCGCTTCTTAAACGGTTCTCTCTCGCGCCGCATGATTCCCCTTCTTTAATAAACAATTTTTCGGTAGCCCCCCAAAACAAAATCTGATAAGATTGTCTTAGCTCTGATAGATGAAAGGAGGCGTTATACGATGCAGCTTACAGAAGATAAGGTACCGGCATATGAGGTCGTAAAGGAAAAGATCGAGCAGATCGATAACACTATTGTGATAGCAAGGGTGTTTTTTATGTTTGACACCTTTACCTACAGGTTCCAGTTATTTAAAAAGGACAAGATGTGCATGGTGGAGCTTCCAAAGAAATTACTTGATACCGTAAAAAATGACGGCACAGCGCCGCAACTGCAATTGATGAATATATTAAACGTGTATATTGAAAGCTCCGAGTGCTGGAATGAACTTGCAAAGTGACCGGCTAATCCTCCAGCCCGTACTTCTTTAACTTCCTCCACAGCGATACGCGGTCTATGCCGAGAGTCTGCGCGGCAATGGTCCTGTTGCCGCCGACCTCTTTCAGCACCCATTGGATATACGACATCTCCTGGTCTTCAAGGGACGGGATCTTGCCTTCCTTCTTCCTGAACGTCTTGATGCTCAGCTCCCTGAGGTCTTCGGGAAGGTGGGTAACCTCAACCGTATTCCCGTGAGCAAGGGCCACGCCTCTTTCAATTATATTTTCAAGCTCTCTCACGTTCCCGGGAAAATCATAGTTCATAAGAATGCCCAACACATCAGGGGTCACCTCGGTCACGTCCTTTTTCATCAGGGTGGAATATTTTTTCAGGAAGTAATAGCTCAGAAGCGGAATGTCGTCGCGCCTCGCGGAAAGCGGGGGGATATGAAATGAGACAACGTTCAGCCTGAAGAACAGGTCCTCCCTGAATCTTCCATCCTTTATGGAATCCTTGATGTCGCGGTTTGTCGCCGCGATAAATCTCACGTCAACCTTTACCGGCTCAGTCGCGCCTAAGCGCAGAACCTCTTTTTCCTGAATGACCCGAAGGAGCTTTACCTGCATCGCGGGCTCCATCTCCGTTATCTCATCGAGGAAAAGCGTGCCCCGGTCTGCCATCTCCATCAAGCCCTTTTTCATATTTGCCGCCCCGGTAAAAGCGCCTTTTTCATACCCGAAGAGCTCGCTGGGCAAAAGCCCCTCTGCAAAGGCCCCGCAGTTGATTGCAAAGAAAGGTTCATTGCCCCTCTTGCTGTGGGCGTGGATATAACGGGCGAACAATTCCTTCCCTGTCCCGCTCTCTCCGCTGACGATCACATTGCAGTCAGTAGGCGCTATCTGCTTGGCAGTCTCAAGGAGCTTTTGCATCTTTATGTCCTGGCTTATGATCTTGACCCTGCCCTTGAAACTCTCGATCTGCTCCCTCAATTGCGCGTTCTCCTTTTTCAGCATTACCTTTTCAACCGCCTCCCTCACGACCTTCCTGACCTCATCAAGCTTGAACGGTTTTTCAAGATAATAAAATGCGCCCTTCTTCATCGTGTCAATGGCGGACGGAAGGGACGCGTACGCGGTGATCATTATGACTTCGGAGTCAGGGTACAGCTCCCTGCTCTTTGCAAGGACCTGAAGGCCGTCGACCTTGTCCATGCGCAGGTCCGTAAGCACGACATCGAATTCCTGGGATTCCAAAAGCTTAAGTGCGTTCACCCCGCTGATAGTCGCGGCAACCTCATAGCCCTCTTTCTTCATCGCATTCTCCAGGCTCCTCAGTGCGATCTTCTCGTCATCCACGATCAGCAGTTTTCCGTTGTTCATTTCACCAGCACCAGGTCCACGATGTCCCCGATCTTTTCCGCAAACTGTATATCGAGTCCCTTTTTTGCATCCTGAGGGAGGTTCTCAATGTCCACTCTGTTTCTTGAAGGCAATACCACTATCTTCACGCCTGCGCGGCGCGCTGCAAGCAGTTTCTCCTTGACCCCGCCGACGGGCAGTACCCTTCCGCTCAATGTCAGCTCGCCCGAAACGGCAATGTCCCTTCTTGCGGCCCTTCCGGTCAAAAGGGATATCAGCGACATCGCGATAGTGGCCCCTGCTGACGGCCCGTCTTTCGGGATCGCGCCAGCGGGGACATGCACATGTACGTCTTGGGCCTCAAAAAAATTTTCATCAATATTAAAAAATGCGGCGTTGCTTCTGATGTAGCTCAAGGCAGCCTGCGCGGATTCACGCATGACGTTCCCAAGAGAGCCGGTCAGTATAAGCTCGCCCTTCCCCTTCATCTTCGCGGCCTCGACAAAAATGATTGCGCCTCCGGTCTCAGTCCATACAAGTCCGGTTGTGACGCCGATACGGTTTTCCTCATCAGTGACCTCAAAATAATATTTCCTCGTGCCGAGATATTTCTCCACGGTCTCTGGTGTTACTTTTAAGCTTCCCCCGGCTTCCTTGTTGTGGACATATTCTGTCGCGATCTTCCGGCAGATAGTGGCGATCTGCCTTTCAAGGTTTCTTATGCCTGCCTCACGGGTATATTCCTGGATGATCTTTGTTACCGCCTCAGGAGTAAATTCCGGCGGGCAATCCGACAGACCCTTTTCGTGTGTCTGCTTGTGCACCAGGTATTGTAAAGCGATCTGTGTTTTTTCATCCTCTGTGTAGCCGGAGAATTCGATGATCTCCATCCGGTCCCTCAGGGCGGGTTGAATGTTGTCCGCGACATTGGCGGTGACGATGAACATAACGCTTGAGAGGTCAAAAGGGACATCGAGGTAATGGTCGATGAAGTTATGGTTCTGCTCCGGGTCCAGGGCCTCAAGTAAAGCGGATGCGGGGTCTCCTTTGAAATCCTGCCCGATCTTGTCCAGTTCATCAAGCATGAGCACGGGATTTAAAGATTCAGCCCTGTTGATCTCATCAATAATGCGCCCGGGCATCGCGCCCGCGTAGGTCCTTCTGTGCCCCCTTATCTCTGCCTCGTCCTTGATGCCGCCCAATGATATCCTCACGAACTTCCTGCCGAGCGCGTCGGCAATGGCCCTGCCGAGCGAGGTCTTCCCTGTGCCCGGAGGGCCCGCGAAACAGAGGACAGAGCCTTTTGTGGAGCGGGTTGAAAATTTCTTCTCAAGCGCCTTCTTCACTGTGGCGCGCACGTCCTCAAGCTTGAACGGTTTTGCGATATAATGGAACGCGCCTTTCTTTATTGAATCAACCGCGGTGTCAACAGTGGCGTATCCGGTTATCATGATGACCTGCGTGTCGGGATATTTTCCCTTTGCCTTTTCGAGGACGTCAAGGCCGGTGATGTGCTCCATCTTGAGATCGGTCATGACCACGTCAAAATCGGAGGCATCCAGTTTATTGCAGGCCTCCTGCCCGCTGTTGGCAGTGACCACCGTGTAGCCTTCCTTTTTGAACATGTGTTCGAGGTTGCGTATCACGATAGCTTCATCATCCACCACCAGTATCCTCGGCTTGTTATTCATCACGAGTATCTTCACTGCGAGATGCTCTAATATCCTCTGCTTGATCTCGCCCAGCCCGTAATGCCTTTCGTTCAACACCCTCTCAGCCCTTTGAAGGTCGAGGTTGTCTTCGGTCTTTTTGTTCCAGGGCAGGCCGATGAGATAATCGAGATAGTTAAGCCCTATTGTGTATTCCGCTACGGAGGGGCTGATCTTGGACAGCATCTCTAATTCGCCGTTCGCTACGTTCAGGGCGTGAGCAGGCAGTTTGACGGAATTGATTTTCCGCCGCAATTCGTCTACGGCCTCGGCCTGGAGTTTCTCGTCTGATTTTTTAAATATGCTCATTTTTGTCCCTGAAAAATGATAACTAAAACATGTCCTATTATGCAATTTAAATGTAGGGACGATTCGCGGACCGCCCCTGATAGATTATCCGGGCAAGCCGGGCAATGACAGCATTGATCCATTCACTTTATCAAAACCCGCAAATATTGTATCCTTAAAAACAGATGAACCTGAAGATCTGGCATAAGATGATCATAGGCATTGCCATCCCTTCGCTTATTGTAATTCTCGGCGGATTGCTGAGTTACGAATATTTGAATAACGTCAAAAAGAGGCAGGGCTTTGTCCAGATAGCGGACAATTTAAAAGAACAGTTGCTTGAGGTAAGGAGAAATGAAAAGAATTTTCTCCTTCACAAGGACGAACAGTATTATAAGTATTGCCAGGACGCTTTAAACGTCTTCAGCAATTCCGTCAACAGCATATCTTCGGAGATAGTTGTGGAGATCGGCAAGGACGATTTCCTGCTGCTACGCAATTCCATTCAGACCTACTCAAGCCTTATATACGCCTTGTTGAGAAATTACGAGCAGGAAACGGATGTCATTGAAAAGGTAAGGGAGGAAGGCAGAAGACTGGAAAACTATGTGGCCGCGAGGAGTCATACAAGGGAGCTTTCCACGGACTTTATTCTTAACCTGCGGCGTCTTGAAAAAAACTACATGCTCTTCCGAGATAAAAACTCATTCAGCAGATTGGAAAGCGCCCTTTCGCAGTTAAAGAACATTACGCCTTTTTGCATTGAATGCAGCCAGTATACAGACTCCATTGAAAATCTTTTTTCCATCTACCAGAAGAGCGATTCAATGGTTAACGACCTGCAGGTCATCGGGGGCAAGCTTGAAGAAATAACAAACAGGATCGCAAACGGCGAGAGGCAGAAGATCAATTCCTTTATCAACAAGACCCAGCGCAACCTGCTCCTGGCCCTCGTGCTGCTCTGCACGCTGGGGCCGTTATTCGTGTATAAGACCGCCAACCTCATAGTCGCGCCGATCAAAAGGCTCGCACAGATAACAAGAAAGATCTCAGATGGAGATATATCCTTGAGGGCCCCCATCAGGGAGCATGACGAGACATATCTGCTCGCCAATTCATTTAACTCAATGCTGGACCATCTGCAACTGACGCAGGAATCACTTGAGAAAAGCATGGAGCTTTTGCAGGAAAAACAGGCCCAGCTCATTGAGACCAAGAAACTCGCGTCCATCGGGACGCTTGCATCAGGAGTGGCGCACGAGCTCAACAATCCGCTCAACAATATTTACACTACCGCGCAGCGGCTGATCAAAAAATCAGGTGATGAATGTCCGCCGTATATTAAAACCGGGCTGAACGATATCTTCAGCCAGACCATGAGGGTCAAAAAAATTGTCGGCGACCTCCTTGAATTCGCAAGGGGAAGAGAGCCGCAGATGCGGGAAGTGGAATTGAACAATCTTATCACCGCCGCATACAAACAACTTGGAAACTCTGTCAGGCATGAGAATGTGAAATTCACGCTGAATTCAGGCCGGGATGAGATACCCGTGCTTGTCGACCCTGAGCAAATGGAGCAGGTCTTTATCAACCTGTTCGCCAATGCCATTGACGCCATGTCAGGTGAAGGCAGCCTGACCGTGAATACCGGATTGGATAGCGGTACTGTTAAAATAACAGTATCGGACACCGGCAAGGGTATGCCGCGCGAGACAATTGAAAAAGTATTTGAACCGTTCTTTACCACAAAGGACAAAGGCACCGGCCTAGGGCTGGCCATTGTATTTAATATCGTCCAAAAGCATAATGGTCAGATAAGCGTGGAGAGCGAAGAAGGAAAAGGAACAACGTTCACAATAACCTTGCCGGGTAAAAATAATATTGTGGGGGGTTGATTAGTGTCTGTGTATAACCTCAGCATTTAAACAGTCATTCCCGCAGTTTGTTGAGCGGGGATCCAGTCTTTTCAGTAAGTTCTGGATACCCGATTAAGGACTTCGGGTATGACGAAAATAAGAAGCGGCAATTTATACACAGACACCAATTAACCCCGTTCTTGAAAGGCAACTAATGAACTTTAAAATACTTGTCGCAGAGGATGAGGAGATAACACTCAACAACATCCTTGACACCTTAAAGGAAGAAGGCTACACCGTCTCTATTGCAAAAGACGGAAAAGAGGCCTCGCAGAAGATCGAGGGTGAATACTTTGACGTCCTCATCACTGATATAAAAATGCCTTTCGTCACCGGCATAGAGCTCCTTGAAAAGGTAAAAGAGAAGAACCTCTATACAGAGGTAATAATAATCACCGGCTTCGGGAGCATCGGCTCCGCAGTTGAGGCGATGAAGAAAGGCGCTCACGATTATATTACAAAACCGTTCGACCTTGATGAGCTGTCGCTCCGGGTCAAAAAGCTTTACGAACAGAAGGCGCTGAAGAAAGAGAACATCGCGTTAAAGACATTTCTTGGAATGAACAAGGAAGTCCCGGTCATCGCAAAGAGCGCAAGCATGAAAAAGATCCTGTCCGTCATTGAAGGGATGAAGGACTCTGATTGCAGCGTGCTCCTCACGGGAGAGAGCGGCGTCGGAAAAAATCTCATTGCCAAGATCATACATTCAACCAGCAGCAGGAAGAACATGCCCTTTCTTTCCATAAACTGCGCGACCCTGAATGAGGAGCTGCTTTCCAGCGAATTGTTCGGACATGAAAAGGGCGCGTTCACCGGGGCCGTCATGACAAAACAGGGGCTTGTCGAGATCGCGGACACAGGAATACTTTTCCTTGACGAGATCGCCGAGCTGTCGCCGGGCATTCAGGCAAAACTATTAAAGGTTGTTGAAGAAGGCGAGTTCTACAGAGTCGGCGGTACAAAACCCATAAAGGTTGATGTGAGATTTGTTGCAGCTACGAATCAGGATGTGAAACGTCTCATATCCGACGGCAGGTTCAGGGAAGATCTGTACTACAGGCTGAATGTCATGGAGATAGATATTCCGCCTTTACGCGAGCGCATAGACGACATAAAACCTCTGAGCGCGTATTTCCTTCAAAAGCATCTCCCGAAGTCCAACAAAAAGATCACCGGCTTTTCAAAAGAGGCGATAGATATCCTGATAAACTACAGCTTCCCCGGCAACGTCAGGGAGCTTGAAAATATAATTGAACGCGCCATCATCCTCGAAAAGACCTCCATGATCACACCTGAAAGCATCCCCCAAAGTATCCGCCTCCTGCAGATAGAGACCCTCGACCCTGATAAATTAAAAACCGCTGACGAGCTTGTAAAAGAATACGCGGAGAAGGTTTTAAAAATGTTCGGCGGCAACCGTTCAAAAGCAGCGGAAGTGCTCGGCATCTCACGCACAAGCTTGTGGAAGATATTGAAGGAAGAATAGCACTGTCTGTTTTTATTTTTGTCATGCCCGATGTTTGTAATCGGGCACCCAGAACCTGTTTTAAAGACCGGATTCCGGCTTAAGAACTGCCGGAATGACATAATGAGTTTATAGACAGACTCTGCCTGCCAATCATCAGGCGACATGTGAAACCTTTCTGATAAAAGCCTTCAGATATTTTTCATTCATTCTGCGTATCTTTTCGGTATCGAGATAAAGATGCCATGCCCGCAATTTCTGGTTGATGAAAATCCCTTTTCTGCCCTCATACAGAGGTTTACCATGAGAAAATATTTCGTGCAGAAGCAAAGAGGCTGTGTCTATCGTGAGAACAACAAGGTCAATATTTTTGCCGTTAAAGAGCTCATCAAGCCCGCCAATCAATTTCAGCTTTGATGTCCTGCTTCCCCTTTTCAACAAAACCGCGAGGTCGATATCGCTTCCGGCATGTGTTGTTTCAGTGGCCCCTGAGCCAAACAGCACAAGCAGCTCAATATTATTCTCCCTGCAAAACTTTCCAATCCCTTTAAGTTTCATGGTCATAATAAACGATATATTATTTGCTCTTAAATTAACAAAACAATAAGTAGATGTCAAAAGATTTAGATAAAAAATAGGGTTAAGAGTCATGAGTGAAGAGATAAGAGTTTGTTTGTTATCTGTTACAATCACATCTGCATCTCCACTGTTAACACTGTTCATATTCTGAACGTCGCACAAATCATCTCGTCATCACTCTCTATTTCCTATTCAAATCAACAGGCTATCACAACATTGCTTCAGTTATGTTCGCTCAATAACAACTTTCATGCTGTTCATATTCTAAACGTATTTTTTGACCTCAAAATATTTCCCTTTACTTTCGGAGAGATGCCGAGTGGCACCATTCATGCTCTACTACTGCTGAAAATTCAGGAGGTAGAAATGAGAAAACAACTTTTATTCGTTACCTACGAGAATGAGGATTTTGATGAAGGCCTTTCTTACGCGGTTGATCTTGCCAGGGCAATGAAAGAGGACCTGACCATCTTAATGGCCCGCAAGAAAAGCCTGGCGCGAAGGCTTGAGGACATCATGTCCGCTGTCACATTCGCTGAGTCCGGCGAACATGAGACGGCCCGGAAAATATTCTCGGACAAGATGGACGCAGTGTCCAGAGTCAAGCTCAATCAGTTTCTTGAGCAATGCCAGAACGAGGGCATTGTAACGCGGGTCTATACAGTAGCGCTCGATGCGATCTCGGCGATCAAAGATTTTCTGAAGGAAAAAAATACCGTTGACATGGTGCTGCTCAGTCCGAGCGTCACTGACAACGGCAGCATTACATCAAGTGATCTACAAAAACTCGTCAGGACGGCCTCAAGGCCGATTGTGACGATGGCGCGGCAGATCTATGCCGCATAAATTATGAGAGTCAGTATTGCATCTGACACTGACACTCAAGACTGACACTACATTAAGGAGAGAGTTTCATGAATTTTATGTATCTGTATTTACCGGTTGCATTAACAAGTATTAACATCCTGATCCCGGTCGGGCTTGGCCTCGCGGTAGGCCTGCTGTCGGGTCTTTTCGGAGTCGGAGGCGGCTTCCTGATGACGCCTCTTTTGATAATGTTCGGCATCCCGTCAACTGTCGCGGCGGCAACGGACTCAAACCAGATAGTGGCGGCGTCAACGTCAGGCACTTACGCCCACTGGAAGGTCGGCAACGTGGATTTTAAGATGGGGCTTTACCTTCTTGCGGGAGGCTTTGTCGGCGGGCTACTCGGAGTCCAGGGCATCAAGGTCCTGCACGCAATGGGCAACGCTGACTTTGTAATAAAAATGACCTACGTGCTCATGCTCGGCATAGTCGGCACTTACATGTTCATCGAGAGCCTGACCAGCATGAAGAAAAAGAAGACGGTGGAAGTGAAGGCTGAAAAAGAATCAGCGATGACAAGAGTCCTGAAGTCGCTTCCTCTTCAAACACGTTTTGAAAAATCAGGCGTTACACATTCACTTTTAATCCCGGTTTTTTTCGGCGGTTTTGTCGGGATACTTGCGGCGATAATGGGAGTAGGCGGCGGCTTTCTGATGGTGCCGGTCATGGTCTACATCCTGAGAATGCCGATGCATGTCGTTGTCGGCACGAGCCTTTTTCAGATATTGTTCAACTGCATTGAGGTCACATTTTTACAGGCATATACAAATCACAGCGTGGATTTCATCCTTGCGGTGCTCTTATTGTTAGGCTCCACAGTCGGGGCGCAGGTTGGAGCAGTATTCGGCAGAAAACTAAAAGGCGAACAGCTCAAGGTAATACTTGCCGTAATCGTATTGGCCGTAACGGTCAAGATAGTCTTTGAACTTACACTAACACCGGCATTACTTATATCACAGGCAGGAGGACACTAAGATGAAAGAAGACAGAAGGCAGAAGTCAGAACACAGAAGACGGATTATCCCGATGATTATCTTTGCGCTTTGCGCTTTGCTCTTTGCTCTACGCAGTAATACATCGGCGGAGCTGACGGCTGTCGCAAACCATGACCATATCAAGATAGATTTCTTTTATCACGGCAGCACTGTCAGTGTGAAAGGGACATCTGATCCCGGTGTAGACCTGGTCATTAAAATAACTTCACCGGACGGGCACGAGGTATTGAAGCAAAAAGGAAAGATGGCCGGCATCCTGTGGATGAATACCGGCACATTGAATTTCGAGAACACGCCGGACCTCTACTCCGTTCACAGCACAAAAAAGCTTGAAGATCTTTTGAGCAGGGATGAAATGGACAAATACGTTATCGGTTATCCGGCCCTCGAAAAGCACATTGAGTTGACCCCGGTTTCAAAGGGAGAAGAGAAAGATAAATGGTTCAATGAATTTGTGCGCTTCAAGGAATCTTCAAAACTGTACGCGGCGTCTTCAGGGAAGATATCCACCACAATGTCAAACGGCAGACAGAATTATTACATCATGACCGAGTGGCCCTATCAGGCCCCTCCCGGCAACTACCTTGTGACCGTGTACGCGGTAAAAGATAAAATGGTCGTCGAGAAGGCAGAGGCCAAGGTGCTGGTTGAACAGGTCGGCGTTATAAAGACACTTTCAAGCATGGCCAAGAACAGCGGCGCGTTATACGGATTTTTGTCTATAGTAATCGCGCTTGGGGCAGGATTCGGGGTCGGCCTGATATTCAGAAAAGGCGGAGGTTCACACTAATTATGTATCAGAAAATATTAGTCGGATATGATGATTCACTGCACAGCAGGGCGGCGCTTATCGAGGCCTCCAACTGGATAAAAAGACACGGGGGAAAACTTATCCTCACCCATGCCGTTTATTTTGACACGGAGGAATTCGGCATTGCTCCTGCTCAGTCTGAAAAACGCCTGAAGGTCGGGGAAAAGATCTGCGTTCAGACAAAAGAGATGGTGACTACAGAGTTCGGTATCGATGTGCAGACCCTGCTCTGTGAAGGAGACCCGTCAAACGTCATAGTGGATGTAGCAAGTGAAAACAAGGCGGACCTTATTGTGCTTGGCACCTACGGCAGAAAAGGCCTGAACAGGCTTTTGATGGGAAGCGTGACATCACAGGTGATCCTGGATTCTCCATCCGATGTGCTTATCGTAAAAAAACCGTGCAGCAAATGCACCGGGGAATACAAATCAATTCTGGTCCCTTTTGACGGCTCGGCGTTCAGCAAGATGTCGCTCAACCGCGCCATTGAATTGTCCCATATCGACGGGGCGCAGATCACCGTGCTTTATGTTATCCCCCGCTATGAAGAAATGATAGATTTCTTTAAGAGCGATTCAATAAAGAACAGCCTCCATGAGGAAGCGAAAAAAATAGTTGACGGCGCAAGCTATCTTGCCTCGATCCAGGGTGTGACCGTGAAAATGGAGATAGACGAAGGGCACGCGGCAGACAAAATAGCTGAGACCGCAAAGAGGCTGGGAATCGATCTGATAGTCATCGGAAGCTACGGCTACAGAGGAGTCAATAAGGCAATTATGGGAAGCACCACTGAGAGGGTAATTATCAACGCGGCTTGCCCCATACTTGTTGTGAGGTGAAAAAAATAATGTAGGGGCACGTCGCGACGTGCCCTTTTGTAAAAGCGCATTTGATGTCATTCCGAACTTGTTTCGGAATCTAAAAAAAAGAACGGAGATGCTGAAACAAGTTCAGCATGACAATCCGAGAGGTTTACATGAAAGGTTACAGAAAAATATTAATAGCAGTGAACGGTTCAAAGGATGTTCTTACGAAGGGCCTGAGACTGGCCCACGATGAAAAATGCTGGGTAACTGTTGTCAAGGTCATTCCTGCCAACGAAGGCGACCTGAATCTTGTGGGAGTCAAGAACATTGAAGACGTATTGAACAGCGGCGGGCAAAGGGCGGTTTCTGAATTGAAAGATATCGCTGAGGCCGAAGGCGCGTTAATAAAGACAAGGCTTGAAGAAGGCGCGCCTGACAAAAAGATCGTGGAAGTCGCGGAAGAGGAAAGATGCGACATTATCATAATGGGTGTGAAGAAACGCAACTGGCTCAGAAAGCTTTTCGGCGACAACACCGTCGGGAAGGTCATCAATCAGGCGCCCTGCCCTGTATTGGTTGTCGGAGCGTAGACTGGTCCAACATAAGACCGTCTGGTTTAAATTTTTAAATCAAACAGCCTCGTTAGAAGTGATCTTACAAAAGCCCGCCCTGACGGATAATAAAAATGTTTATACATGAAAAATTCGATAGGTTAATTAAAAGAGGGTTCCTGTCCGAAGCAGATTTGTACGGGACCGCAGAGGAATCAAAGTCTTCGGGGAAATACCCTGAGGACTTATTGATCGAAAGAGGCGTCCCGAAGCATGAGATATTGTTTTGCCTCGCCGGATATTACAATTATCCTTTTACCGAGTACGATGAAAGCGTGTCAGCTTCTTATTTTCTGACAATGCGCCTGAACATGGAAAAGCTTAAGACCGCGCTCTGGTTCCCGCTTTCGGTAAGACAAAACAAGGCTGAGGTCATCGCATACGCCCCGGATGGTCCGGCAATTATTGAAGACATCAAAAGGACGCTGAGAGTTGAGGACATTGAATTTATTATCGCCCTCCCCTCTGACATCATCAGGATCATCGAGCACAGCTTTGATGTAAATCCCGGGTTCCCGCCTCCGGCAGGCAGGACGCCGCTTGCAAAGGTCAGGACGTTCCTTGCGGAAAGACGCTCCCTGTACGCGTGTCACAGGACATCGCTCGCAAAGGGACGGACTGGGCTTGCCTTTCTTCGCACCGGGATATCTTTCATGACCATTTCAATGGTGCTTTTGAGGATCTTCGGCGCGGGGTATTTAAACATAATTGAGGCGATACTTTTCGTTGCGGGAATCGTGATTGCGGTAGACGGAATTATCTGGTATCTGCCCGCAAGAAAAACCGGCAAGAATATAACCGGCTGCTCCTCAACGGAGCCGACATGGGGAACGACGGTGCTTCAAGCGCATGATGCTGAAAAAAATCCGCGCTTCACACGCTCCGGCGTTGTGCAGGATGCGGACAAACTGCGCGCGGGATGGGAAAATCTGTCCCCGGTAATGAGGAGGAGATTTCTTGCAAGCGACAGGACTGACATGGCCGAGGAGAGGACTACCCTTGCCTGTTTCAGGACGCTCATGGCGCGGGCGCGCACGGGGCTTGCATTTACGCGCACGGGTGTTGCATTTACCGGACTGGGCATCGCGCTGCTAAGACAATTCCATGAAGGCCCCTGGACGATATTTGACGCGGCCCTCGTTTTGATCGGGACATTAATGGCCATGGAAGGTTTTTACTGGTACTTCCCCGGCAGGCACGCTGGCATGGAAGGATTTAGATCAGTGAAGAAGGCAGGCACAAATCAGAGCATATGGGATTTTGTTTTTCCTCCCGCGATCAATCAACCCGGTTCTCAATACGAACATTTCCCGCCTGTAAAAGCAGCTCACGCCCCGGGCATATGGGCGACAACGGGCCTCGCGCTTGAAAGGACGCTGCTCGCTGACAGGCGTAATGTTATGGCAAGGCTCCGCACGGTCATGGCGCGGTCGAGAACAGGGCTGGCGTTTATCAGGACAGGGATGAGCATATCCGCGGTCGGCATGGGGCTTATGGTTTATTTCGGCGTTGCTAATATCGCATGGACGATATTTAATGCCGCCTTGATATTGACCGGATTAGCATTTATTGCAGACGGCCTTTACTGGCATATTCCCGCTGAGAAAACAAAACAGCAATTCCCGTACTGTTTCGGAGATATGGAGATCAGTGTCCCGGACTACGGCAAGCCTGTACGCGGATGGGGGAAGGTGGTTTTCAACAATGATAACGACGGCTGAAATAACTGTGGACAAGAGATTTCACATACTTCTGAATTGGGGCGTTATAACAAAAGAGCAGCTCGCTGATGCCGAAAGGACAGCCGCTGCGAGAAGCATTGACCTTGAAAAGGTCCTCATCAGGGAATACGGCATTCCGCACCAAACAGTATTGAACGCGCTTTCAGAATATTATAAATGCCCTTCCGCCGAATACGATGAAAGGCTGCCTGTTCCTCCTGAACTTTTGTCCGGCCTGGACGGAGAACGGCTTTCCATAAGCCAGTGGTTCCCGATCATCAAAGAAGGAGACACCGCTGTCATAGCCGCAAATAATCCCGAAGACCCCGTGGTGATCGAGGAAGTCAGGAAATATATCAAGGCAGAGAGATATGAGATCCGCGTGGCACTCGGCGAGGACATACAATGGTTCATACAGGACTTCCTCCACGCAAAGCCCGGCCTGCTCATAGGCACTGAAAGGACCGGACTTGCATACTGGCGCAATACCATGGCTCACTGGAGGACGAGGCTCGCGTGTTACAGGACCGACCTTGCAGCAGCAAAGACCGACCTTGCATTTCTCAGGTGGGGGCTCGGCCTTATCGCGATATCCGACACCCTTATCCGCACGCATAAGTACGAATCGCTTTTATATTTTTACTGGCTCATGATCGCGGCGGGTTTTTCGCTCGCAGTCTTCGGCCTGCGCGGTTATCTTAAAATTCGTCGGACAAGGTTGAAGCCTCCCGGACACTATACGCTCGTTGAGGTGACCGCGGCAATCCTGAATTTCCTTGAGAACTATCACTTCATCGAACAAGCAGGATTTCAGTCAGTGACAAAAAAGACCATGCTGGCGCGTCTCGGAGATTTTCTTGCCGACTACTGCACCATCCTTTATCCATCGCCCGCAAGCAGGGAGCGCACGCATCTCGCGCGTGAGAGAAACGTCCTCGCGGGGCACCGCACCGTGGCCGCGTGTTACCGGACCATTTACGCCAGGGCAAGGACAGGGCTTGCCTTTATAAGGACAGGCGTTACCTTTATGAGCGTCGGGCTTGGACTCATGCGTTATTTTGGATTCAGCTTCCTGACGATGTTCGATTCCCTGCTTGTTATAATGGGGATATTAATGCTCGTTGACGGCGCGTTGTGGTACCTGCCCGTGAGAAAGGAGCAGTCTGAGATACCGCGATGCCCCGTGCCGCAACAGGTGATAAAATCCTGATATGAGAATTGAACGCAAGATCATACTTTCCGATACATTCAAGCTCGTGCTGATCGTCCTGATAGGCATATTCGCCCTTCAGAATATCAATCTCGTGCTCACGAAACTCCGTTTTGTCGAGATCGCTGACGACCTCAACGCGTCGTTCCTTGAGATGAGGCTTTCAGAAAAGAATTTTTTCCTTTACAAAGACGAAAAGGCGCTCCCCGATATCAGGACGAAGATAAACAAGACCATGCGGACTATAGAGCTTGCACAGAAAGACGTGGTGCGCGCCGTAGGTGAAGAAAATCTCCAGACGCTAAGGCTGTACCTGAAAAATTATTCGGATGTCGTGGAGGAGATCGGAAAAAGCAATAACCGGGACGCCGGGCTGGAAATAAAACTCCGGACCGAGGGAAGGAAATTAAAAGAATTCTCAGAGAACATCGCCCACATCGAGAGGTTGAGTGTCAACGACATCTTTTCAAGATCGAAAAGGATTCTGTTCTACTGCTTTGTGGCCATATTTTTGTCCGCCATCGTGGTGAGCCATTTTCTCTCACAGAAGATCGTGAGGTCCCTGCGGGAAATTGAAAATCTTGCAAAGACCATATCAGAGGGAAAGTTCGATACGATCGAAGGCATAAATACACGGGATGAACTGGGTTCAGTTATTACAGCCATCAACTCCATGTCCGATGAGCTCAGGCACCGCGAGGAGCAGATCATCCAGTCCAAGAAACTCGCGTCCCTCGGAGTCCTCACCGCTGGAGTAGCGCATGAATTGACGAACCCGGTCAATAATATCTCGATGATCGCACAGACTTATGCGGAGCTGTATGACAAGCTGAGCAGGGAGCAAAGAATAGAATTCATGACCAGGATTGACGGCGAGACAGACCGGGTCAAAAATATTGTGAAAAACCTCCTCGACTTTTCAAAGCCCAAGGAGGCGGAACTTGAAGAGACTGACATCAATACAGTTATACATAAGACGCTCCTTCTCATGCAGAATACGCTTGACGTCTATAATATTGAGACAAAATTAAACCTGAAAGACGGACTCCCCCGTGTTTTTATTGACGGCCATCAAATACAGCAGGTGCTCGTAAATCTTATCACCAACGCCGTGCAGGCAATGCCAAATGGAGGAAAAATTATTATTGCATCAAGGACCGGGGCCAGCAAAGACCACATTGAAATAACGGTCATGGATTCGGGAAAAGGGATCCCGCCTGAATACCTGCCGCATATTTTTGACCCGTTCTTCAGCACCAAGGGAGAGGGAGGGACCGGGCTCGGGCTTTCGGTTAGTTACGGAATAATAAAAAATCATAAAGGCGAGATCAGAGTGGCAAGCAAGGTAGGTGTCGGCACCACTTTTACGATTGATCTGCCGGTCAATAAAAAACAGGAGGAGATAAATGTCTGATCACAGGATCATGGTTATTGACGACGAGAAGATCGTCTGCGACATGGCAAAGATGTCCCTTGAGCAGGAGGGATATTCGGTTGAGACTTTTTTGAACGCGGAGCCTGCGCTTGCAAGATTGAAGGAGACCAGCTTCAACGTAGTTGTAACGGATTACAAGATGAAGGGCATAGACGGGATGGAAGTGCTGAGGACGGTGAAGAAACTCTATCCGGAAACAAAGGTCATCATGATTACCGCGTTTGCAAATCTTGACACTGCGATAGAGGCCTTGCGCGGGGACGTGCATGACTTCTTTCCCAAGCCGGTAAAGATAAAGGAGCTGAAGGCCTCCATAGGGCGCGCGCTGGTGAAACAATAATCAAGAGACCCTGAAACAAGTTCAGGGTGACACAATGTCTCTGACTGTCATGCTGAACCTTGTGCTGAACTTGATTCGTATTGTTTCAGCATATCTTGGTACAGGTTAGATTATAAATATGAAAAGCTTTTTCGAACACCTGAAATCCATTCTGGAATCTCACACAAAGCGGCCGGGCAGCGTCCTGTCCTTCAAGGACACTTTTGACAGTTTCAGGGAAGTGCTTGACAGTAACAACAGGGCGCTTGAACTTATCACGGACATGGGCGAGAAGCTTGGTGGGGATTACCTCTTTGATATAAATTACATAAAAAGCTCTTACTCGGACTTATATTCTGCAATGTCACAATCCGTGCGGAGCTTTGATGCGCTTACTGCAGGCAAGTACGCTGAGCTCCATGACGTGTTCAGCCGCATTGATAACAGGACCAAGGGCATGATATTCGATATAACTTCGGCAACCACGGAAATTACCGCCTTCTACGAAGATATCACATGGGACATGTCAGGTGAGATCGGCGGGAAAAACGCAAACCTCTCCGAACTGAAAAATTATCTTAAGCTCAATGTCCCTGACGCCTTTGCCGTGACAACTCATGCCTTTGATGAATTAGTCGAGCACAACGGGTTAAGGCACAAGATCGGAGCACTCTCTGAAAATGAAGTCAACGGGCAGGCGCTTAAGGAAATACGGGAGACGATCTTAAATGCGGAAATCCCGGCCTCTGTTTACAGCGCCATTTACAGCGCCGTCAGGAAGCTCAAGGCGAGATGCGGGCCGGAGTGTTTTCTTGCCGTGAGGAGCAGCGCTACCGAGGAGGACAGCGAATTTTCATTCGCCGGCCAGTTCGAGACAATATTAAATGTACCTTTGGAAAGCCGGGAAGTCATGGAGGCTTATAAAAAAGTTGCCGCGAGCCTGTTCTCGGCAAAGACTGCGGCTTATTTGAAACAGATGGGATTCGACATCAGGAATATCAAAATGGCGGCGGCCTGCGTGGTAATGGTGGATGCGGCGGTCAGCGGCGTAATTTATTCATCAAACCCTGCCGGAGACAGCGGGACACTCATAATAAATGCAAACTGGGGACTGGGCACCACTGTCGTTGAAGGACAGGCGGACGCAGACCTTTATCTTGTGAAAAAAGGAGTCATTCCCGAGATCATCGAAGAGAAAACCGGCTCTAAAGAATTCATGGCCGTCAACATTAAAGAAGGCGGCACAAGCAAGGTGAAGACCCCTGAGGGCATGAGGACAACCCCCTGCCTGACAACAGAGCAGGCGCTGGAGCTTGCTGTTCAGGCCATGAGGATCGAGAGGCATTTCAGAAAGCCGCAGGACATCGAGTGGGCGATTGACAAGAACGGAAAGATATTTGTCCTTCAATCAAGACCGCTGAATATCCCTGAGAAAACATCAACAGATCAGAAAGCTGGCATCCCCTCGCCCTTTGCGGGAGAGGGTCAGGGTGAGGGGAATCATAAAATATTAATGAGCAACAAAGGCACCGTTGTCCAGCGGGGAGTCGGCGCGGGAAAGATCTTTATTCCGGCCTATCCGGATGACCTGAATAATTTCCCAAAGGGCTCCGTCCTTGTCTCAAAACATGACTCCTCCGATTTCGTGAAAGTCATGCCGTTCGCCTCAGCGATTATTACGGATGTCGGTACGCCTACAAGTCATATGGCGTCTCTTTGCAGGGAATTCAGAGTACCGACCATAGTGGGAACAGGCGACGCCACCCTGTTTCTTAAACAGGGACAGGAGATAACGGTATATTCGGATGACGAGGGGAACGCGCTGATATATGACGGCATCGTGAGAGAGCTTCTTGAGAGTGCCGGTGCGGATTTCAAAAAGATGGAGGACGTCTATGAGTACCGCAGGAGAAGGTATATCCTGAGATATATCTCGCCGCTTAATCTTATTGACCCACTGTTGGATAATTTTACTGTTGGGGGCTGCAAGACCATGCATGACATCCTGAGGTTCATCCATGAGAAATCAGTCGCCGAACTTGTGGACAGGGCGCGCTACGGAAATTCCATGCTGAAAAAAAACGCCGCTGTGAAACTGGACCTATCAATACCATCGGGGATCATCGCGATAGATATAGGCGGCGGACTGGATATCCCTGAAGGCAGTGAGAAAGCGTCTTTTGACCAGGTCACCTCAATACCGCTTAAGGCAATTCTTAAAGGGATGATGCATCCGGGCGTGTGGCATTCCGAAGCGGTTGCGCTGAGGGTAAATGATTTTCTCTCAAGCATGATGAGAATGCCGGACATAACCGCGGACTCCAGCGATTATGTCGGATACAATGTTGCTGTTGCTTCAAAGGAATACGTAAACATGAGCCTTAAATTCGGTTATCACTACAACATGGTCGACAGTTACTGCAGCGAAAACACGAGAAATAACCATATCTATTTCCGTTTTGTCGGGGGCGCGACCGACATAGTTAAACGCTCGCGCAGGATACACCTCTTATCGATTGTCCTGAAAGAATACGGCTTTAACCTGAACACAAAGGGCGACCTTATTATCGCGAGGCTTTCAAACATAAGCCGGGACGAGATCGTGGACCTGCTCGATCAGTCGGGAAGGCTGATCGCTTTTGCAAGACAGCTTGACGCCCTCCTGCACGATGATGCCACGGTGGAACGCTACGCCAAGAATTTTCTTGCAGGCAGCTACGATCTATAATCCGCAACCCTGTGATGAAATGAAAGGCTGCGGAAGAATTTCTATACGACACCTTTAAAAAGCAGAGAGCAAAAAGCAGAGAGCAAAGAGCAGAGGGCATAGAGTCAAAGATATAAATACTATTTGCCCTAAAGCAGAAATGCAATATGCGTCTGTCGATTATAGAAATTCTGGAGCAGACTTTCATTTCTCTGCCAGCATAACCTTTATCAAATCCCAAAAATATTGTATCCTTAAAAACAGATGAACCTGAAGATCTGGCATAAGATGATTATCGGTATCTCCATCCCTTCGCTTATCGCAATGTTAGGCGGCTTCCTGAGTTATGAATACATGACAAACGTAAAGAACAGGCAGCGTTTTGTCCAGATAGCGGACGACCTGAAAGAACAGGTGCTTGAGGTCAGGAGAAATGAAAAGAACTTTCTTATACATAAGGACGAGCAATACTACAAATACTGTCAGGACGCGGTGCATACCTTCAACAATTCCGTCCACAGCATATCCGAGGAGATCGTAGTGGAGATCGGCAGGGGGGATTTTTCCCTGCTCCGCAATTCCATTCAGACATACTCCGGCATGATCTTCGCCCTGCTGAGAAACTACCAGACCGAAGCCGAGGTTGTAGAGCATGTAAGGGAAGAAGGCAGAAGACTGGAAACGTATGTCGCGGTGAAAAAACACGCTGGGGAGCTTTCAACAGACTTTATCCTGAACCTGAGGAGGCTGGAAAAAAACTACATGCTCTTCAGGGACAAAAATTCTTCTGATAAACTGGAAGGCGCCCTTTCGCAGTTAAAAAATATTACCCCTTTCTGTATCGAATGCAATCAGTATATTGAAGCCATCCAGGACCTTTTCTCCAGTTATCAGAAAAGCGATTCACTGGTAAATGATCTGCAGGTCATCGGGAACAAACTTGAAGAGATCACAACCCGGATAGCGGCAGGCGAGAGGCAGAAGATCAATTCATTTATTACATTGACTCAGCGTCATCTGCTGCTGGCCCTCGTGCTGCTCTTCACCCTGGGGCCTTTCTTCGTGTACAAGACCGCTTCCCTGATAGTCGCGCCGATTAAACGGCTCGATTATATTACAAAGAAAATCTCGGAGGGCCACCTGACCCTGAGGGCGCCTATAAAGGAACACGATGAGACCTATTCTCTGGCCATGTCCTTTAACACAATGCTCGACCATCTTCAGCTTACCCAGGAGTCCCTTGAAAAAAGCATGGACCTCCTTCAGGAAAAACAGGCGCAGCTTGTCGAGTCTGAAAAACTCGCCTCACTCGGGACGCTTGCCTCCGGTGTCGCTCATGAGCTCAACAACCCGCTCAACAACATATACCTCGCGACCCAGACGCTGTATAACGAGATAGACCTTGAGCACAGTCCTGAGATTGTAAAGGAAAGCGTTAAGGATATTTTCTCGCAGACCCTCAGGGTGAAAAGAATAGTAGGCGACCTCCTTGAGTTTGCAAGGGCCAAAGGCCCGGAGTTCAGGAGGATCAACCTGGTGGATGTGGTAAACAAGGTGCTGAAGCAGATGACCGCTACCGGCGAAACGGCAAACGTAAAATACAGCCTTCACGCCAATGAGGATTTTGAAATATCCGCGGACAGCCTGATGCTGGAGCAGGTCTTTGTCAATCTTTTCGGCAACGCTATTGACGCGATGGGCGGCAGCGGTTCCCTGGACATCGCAATAGACAGAAAGGACGATCTCGTGAAGATCAGGATCTCCGATACCGGCAAGGGCGTGCCGCCTGAAAATATGCTGAAGATCTTTGACCCGTTCTTTACGACAAAGGAGAAAGGCACGGGTTTGGGACTTGCAATTGTTTTCAGTATAATAAAGAAACATAACGGTGAGATTGACGTGCAAAGCGAACCCGGCAAGGGCACGACATTTATAATAACCCTTCCAGGTTAGCTGTCAGCTGACAGCTTATAGCCAATAGCTAAATAACAGAGGCAATATGAGCCTGAAAATCCTGATCGCTGAAGATGAGGAAATAACATTAAAGCACCTGAGATACGCCCTTTCAAAAGAGGGCTATGCCCTGACCTGCGTGCAAAACGGCCTTGACGCCTTCGATAAGCTTGAGGGGGAGAGGTTTGATATTCTCATTGCGGACATAAAAATGCCGGGCATGGACGGGCTGACCCTTCTCGGTAAAGTCAAAGAAAAATATCCCGACACCGAGGTAATAATCATCACGGGCTTCGGCAGCATTGAATCAGCGGTAAATGCGATGAAGCAGGGCGCGACCGACTACATCACCAAGCCTTTCAATCTCGATGAGCTGAACCTGAAGATAAAAAAGATCCAGGAAAAAAAAAGCTTGGTGAAAGAGAACCTCGCGCTTAAAGCGACTCTCTCCCTTGACAAAGATACTCCCTTCATCGCAAAAAGCAAACCGATGCAGAGGGTGATAGAGATCATCAACAGCATATCCGGTTCCGACTGCAACGTCCTTATAACCGGCGAAAGCGGGGTGGGCAAGGGCCTTGTGGCAAAGCTCATCCACTATACAGGCCAGCGAAAGGGCAAACCTTTTTTAGCGATAAACTGCGCGATCTTCACCGAGGAGCTTCTGGCGAGCGAGCTGTTCGGACACGAAAAGGGCGCGTTCACCGGGGCCATCGCCACAAAACAGGGGCTGATCGAAATCGCGGACAGAGGCACTTTATTCCTCGATGAGATCGCAGAGATGCCGCCGAACCTTCAGGCCAAACTGTTAAAGGTCATAGAGGACAAGGAGTTTTTACGGGTAGGCGGCACGCGCCCCGTCAAGGTTGACGTCAGGTTCATAGCCGCGACCAACCAGAACATAAACGCGCTTGTGTCAAGCGGCAGGTTCAGGGAGGACCTGTATTACAGGCTCAATGTGATGGATATTTACATCCCCCCTCTCAGGGAAAGAAAAAAAGACGTCACGCCGTTGAGCGCGCATTTCCTTGAGAAACATTCAAGGAAGGCCAACAAAAAGATAACGGACTTTACCAAAGAGACAATGGACATCCTCCTTGCATACGGGTTCCCCGGCAATGTCAGGGAATTGGAAAACATCGTCGAGCGCGCCGTTATCCTGGAGAAAACTTCAAGCATAACTCCTGAAAGCCTACCTCAAAGCATAAAGCTTTTTCAGGTTGAAGCCATCAATCCTCAAAACATCAAGACAATTGACGAGATCAACAAAGACTACGCGGAGAAGGTCCTTGAATTCGCGGAAGACAATAAATCAAAGGCAGCGGAGCTTCTCGGCATTTCAAGGACCAGCCTCTGGAGGATATTGAAAAAGTAATTTCCGGGAAGTTTTCTTCCCGGCTCTTCTGTCCTTTTGCTCTTCTGTTCTTTTGCACTTTTGAACTTCTGCGCTTCTGCTTTTTTCTGTTGACAGATTCATATCAAATCTATAAATTATTACCTGCATCACAAAGATTCAATCTGATACTAAACCATCACATCATTTCTTAAAAATCCGGCATTCGACTGGAAAAAAACAGGGGAGGAAAAGGGAAATATGAAAAAAGTAGTATCGGTAGTAAATCTCAAAGGCGGAGTCGGCAAGACCACAACAGCGGTAAACCTCGCGGCGTGCTGGGGCGAGATCGGGAAGAAAGTCCTTCTTATCGACATGGACCCCCAGGGAAGCGCGAGCATCAGCGTGGGCATAATGAACGAAGGGAGCGAACTGCTCGATACGCTGCAGAGAACAACCGCGCTGCCGGTTGTCTCCACTCAGGTGCCGGGGCTTGATCTGGTCCCTTCGGGAATGACAATGGCGACAGCGGGGTTATGGTTTACCAATGGGGAAGGAAACGACATACTGTCTCAATGTCTCGAACAAACACAGGGCGATTGGGATCTTGTGGTAATCGACTGCCCGCCCAGCCTCGGGTTCCATACCATGAACTCGCTTATGGCGTCGCAGCATGTGCTTATTCCCGTAGAAACGTCCTTTCTCGGGCTTAACGGCTTGAAGCAGATGGTCACGGCTATTGAAACATTCAAAGTACGAAACCCTGATATAAAAATAGAGGCCATTATCCCCTGCAGGGCGCAGCGCCGCCGCAGGATCCACTGGGACATTATGGACACGCTGAAAGAAATGTTCCCCGGAAAAGTGTCTCCCATCATCCGCGAGAATGTTTCTCTGGCAGAGGCCCCGGGACTTGGGAAACCCGTGATACTTTCCGACCGCATTTCAAAGGGAGCGGACGATTACCGCCTTGTCACGCTGTGGCTGGAAGACATAATCAGCGGCGTTCAGCAGGACCCGGTCATTAATCAGGTGCGCCAGCTTCTTTCATCAATATAAAAATTATTCCATGCAATAAAAATTCACAGGGGCGAACAACCGTTCGCCCCTACTTTTGCACTTTTTTATTGTTTCCCTGTTTGAAGAACCTGTAAAACAGATATCCAACTAACAACACTATCGCCAGCATGATCACGATGTGTTCGATCCTTGAAATGTCCTTCTTCAGTACATCCAAACTATTCCCGCCCATGTAGCCTGCGCCAATCATGAGGGCCATTGTTAATATTGAAGTAAATGCGTCCGCGGCAAGGAATTTCAAAGGAGGCATCCTCATGACGCCTGCGGTGATGAACAACTGCGCCCTTAATCCAAAAAAATGCCTGCCAAATAATATCACGAGAGAGCCTCGCTTGTTGAACTGCTCCTCGAACTTTGAAAGCCTTTCAGGCGGAAGTATCCTGTGAAACCTTTTATGGGTGACGATCATACGGCCGTATTTTTTTCCGACGGAATAAAGAAAAAAGTCTGCCAGCAGGAGTCCCGCATAAACAACGATGACGGCATGGACCGGTTTTACAACTCCCTGTGAGATCAGAAAGCCGCACAGGATAAGCGTCGCGTCTTCAGGAAACGGCAGTCCGATGCCTCCCAGTATCAGGAGGGTGAACAGTCCAGCATACGGAAAATGTTCTACGAGCGCTGAAACAACTTCAACCTTCGACGCCATCACTTCATCTCCTGCAATATGTTCTCTGCAATGGCTTGGGTATTGCCTCCGAAATGATGGCCACCTCTTATCTGTATTATTTTTGCAAGGCCCTCTTTCATCTCCCTGCAGATGGAATCCTTTTCATCTTCACCGAGGAAACAGAGGACCTTAACTTTTCTTTCTCCAAGCTTTTCCACTTCAGGGAGCACGGGCAAAGAGGAACTGGATGGAGCGCCACCGAGCCAGTCGGCAAGGTGGAACTCAAAGTCCACTGCATGTCCCGGCCCGAGCAGGACAGCCATCCGCACGCGGCCGGCAATTTCAGGGGACATCCTGCTGAGGATAAACGGTAGGACACCCGCACCGAGGGAGTAGCCGATGAGAACAGCAGAGTCTTTTTCCCATGCAGTGAGGTAATGCCTGATCACCCTTCCCATGTCCCGCGCAGCAATCTCAGGCGTGCGGCGGGCCCAGAAATACTGGAGCGAGTTAAACCCGACCACGGATACACCGTTATCCGCGAGCAGCTCCCCGATCTCCCGGTCAATGCTGGCCCAGCCTCCGTCTCCTGTAATGATGAACGCCATGGTGTCCCTGCTGTCCTCTTTTGCGCGGACCTCAATTAGAGGCAGGTCTTTCACTTCTTCCTCCTTTGCCTCCGGCGCAGTCCCGTGTTTTGTCACCAGACCGGAGAATGCCTTTCTGAACTGCGGCATCCAGTTGCGCGGCACGGAATA
Organism: Nitrospirota bacterium; assembly: GCA_016214845.1. Classification (NCBI taxonomy): domain Bacteria; kingdom Pseudomonadati; phylum Nitrospirota; species Nitrospirota bacterium. Next base: position 133,378 of record JACRMS010000033.1, read on the forward strand.
TCCGTGTCCCACCCTCGGCAGGAGAACGATCTCTCCGTTTTTGACCTGTCGTACATACTCCTCTGTATCTTTTACAAAACACACCTGGTCGATCTCTCCCTGAAAAGCTATCCATTTCTGTAAAAGATTTTTCGACGGCAGGAAACTGTATCCTTTCCCATGCGGCCCCTGTTTCCACTCAAGGCCATTGCCTTTGCACATGGGTTTTGTCAGCGGCAGGTCCGGACAGAACCCAAGGCTTATTGCCCCGCTAAAAGTATTCGGTGGGGCCTGAACGAGTATGGCATATACAAGTGTCGCGCCTGATGAATACCCGATCAGCAGGGGCTGGATATACCGGGGGAAATCAAGCTTCTTCTGAACGAATTTGCTCAACGCCTCAAAATCCGCGGCGGGATATGAACATTTTTCTGAAGAGGCCTCCAGTTCTTTGAGATAATGAATAATATCGATGCCGATAACGAGCGCGTCAAGGGAAGCGAGTTCCCTTGCCATGTCGACAACGCCAAGGTTCCATCCCCCGTCGCCGGAGATGAAAAGGACCACATGCGAAGGATGCTCGCTCTGCTGATAAAGCGTGACCTTGCCAAAGCGGCTGTAATTAAGAGTTGTCTCAGAGGCAATGCTGCTGCCCGCTGCAAGGAATAAAAATAATAGAACAAATGCAATCGCAGAAGCAGGGTTCAAACACGCCTTTAATTTGTGGCGGGAATTTCTCACTTTGTGATCACTCCTTTCAACCCTCCGGATATAAGCGCCGCAAGGTCCGTCAGGATATGCGGCAGTTTCAACCCGCCCGGGATAGCCATGTATTTCGGCTGCCAGAGGGGACCGAATTTCTCCTTGTATTGACGCAATCCCCGGAAATTATAGAAATGTTCTCCATGGTGAAAAATAAATGCGCCGAGCCTGTTCCACATAGAGGAGAAGGCCCTGTTATCAAGCCCTGACAAAGGCGCCATGCCAAGGTTGAACCACTGATATCCTTCCTGCCTTCCCCATAACATCAGTTTAATGAACAAGTAATCCATTACCCCGTACGGGGCATCGGGAAGGTATCGCATGATATCGACAGAAAGCTCTTCTTTTTTGCTGCCGGTCCATATGTTGGCAAAGGCAACTGTATCCTCTCCTTTTCTCACGACACAGAACGGAAATTTATTCATATATTCCTCATTGAAGAATCCGAGGGAAAACTTTTTCTCCCGCGTGTTCTTCTCCGACAGCCAGGAATCTGAAATGCGCCTGAATGCGGGAATTAAAGGGGGTATCATCTCTACAGGGATTATATCAAAACTGAAACCCTTCATTTCGATATGATGGATAAGATGCCGGAAGCCTTTGCGCGTACCTCCTTCTAATGAAAATTTCTCCAGCGGGACCATGGCCTCCTCCCCGAGTTTTACGATCGTCAGCCCGACGTCGAGGTAGAGGTGGAGATGTTCCCTGTCGATCTCGTAAAAGACGGTCCACATTTCATGACGGTCGGCTGTCTCGCGGAATTGCCAGATGAGCTCGGCCCAATCTTCCTCCGGCCCTATCGGGTCACCCATTGCGACACAGCTTCTTCCTTCAGTCCCGAACATGATAAATGAATTCCCGCTTTTGCTGAACAGAAGTTCTTTATCACCTAACAGCGCCAGGTTGGCATAAGTTTCCGGCGATGTTTTTATAATGGCGGCAGCTTTATCCAGTCCGGCCTGGTCCGTATGAGAAGGTGCAGGAGGAGATGGTTTAAGCAGTTTTCCCGCCGCAAAAAAAATTGTCAGGATTGCTGTCCCCACAGTTGCCCGGAGAAACCTCGACGCATCTCCTGAGAAGGCAAAACGCCACCAGAGCTCTCCTGAGTATTCCACATGTTTGTAGGAAAATATCCCAAGCCACACCGAGCCCAGAAATATTATGGCGATAGCTGTAATCCAGGGAAGTGTGAAGCGCTGGCTGAAGATGGATGCCTTCCTGTAAAAATACCGCCTGCAGGGCAAAAGCGCCGCGAGCATTATCGATAAGGCAAGCGCCTCCTCGTAATCAAACCCTTTAAAAAGGGAAAAGACTATGCCTGTGCCGAGGAGAATGGTCGTGAAGACATATGCCGCGTCAAGCCTCTGCTGAATGCCTCTTGCCAGAAGGAGCAGGCCCATTCCGGCAAGGCTTCCCAGGAAGTGGGATACCTCCATCACCTGAAGCGGAAGAAGATCTTTGAGCGACAATAAACGGTATCTGACAGTGGGCGTGGCCCCGGAGAAGAGTAGAATTATGCCGCTGAGAAAAGTGGTGATGGACAAAAGATTGGGGGTCAGCCCGGTGATCCAGCGCCCGAAGAAGGCCGCGGCGCGCTGGACCCCTTCCCTTTTTTCAAACACCTCACGCGCCCCGAGCATTACAGCCGCTGCGCATAGTGGAATAAGATAGTATATGGCGCGGTACGCAAGAAGGGCGCTGAAAATCCCGGATGCGGGCATGTCCTTCGATAATAAAACGATCACCACTGTCTCGAAAACACCGAGCCCTCCCGGTACCTGGCTCACCAGTCCCGCTGTCTGCGCCAGGAGAAAAATGCCTGTAAATTTCATCAGGGAAATATCCGCGCCTGACGGAAGCAAGGCGTAAAGAACGCTCCCTGCCAAGGCCCAGTCAAGGAAAGCAATGGTTATCTGCATGAGAGATATTCGTAATGCGGGAAGAGGGAATTCCCATCCAAAAATAGTTATTGGACTTTTTTTCAGAAGGCCCCATAACATATATACCGCGACAAGAAAAAGAAAGAAGAGACCGATCAGCCGGACTGATGCAAACGGAAGATGGACCGATTCAGGGACTGACATCGGCTCCAGGAAAAAGACAATTCCTCCAAGCATAAAAAGTCCCATCCACAGGGTCAGGGTGCAAAAGGCGACCACTTTTGTAATGTCCTCTGTTGAAAGCCCCCATGCTGAATAAAGGCGGTAGCGCACGGAACCTCCCGCGAGCATGGAGAGGCCTATGTTGTTGCTGAAGGCGTAACCGATAAAGGAGGCAAAGGCGATCTTCTTGTATTGAAGCGGATTGCCGATATATCTTAACGCGAGGATGTCGTATCCTGTCATTATTAAATAGTTCAGGACCGTAAGCGCGGAGCCGATGAATATTTGGCTGGCGGGAATCGCCCTGAACTGCAGCACGATGTCATGGTAATGATATTCCTGCAGTTCCTTATGAATGACAAGAAGCGCCGCCGCGAAAAGAGAAAGGCCGAACAGGGGGCCGAGACTGCTGAGGAGCTTTTTATTCATATATCAGGCTCATCGCTTTAAAAAAATGATAACACAAAAAAAACGCTTGATAAGAGCGGTTTAAAAGTTATTTAAACTATTACCACGATCAGGACGGCCGCTCCAGTAGCATGATGTTGTCCAATTTCTTTCATGTTTAAGCCATTTAATAATGTCTTTGACAAACAGGAAATATCATGAGAAGATTATAACAATGAAAGACATCATATTACGGCTGATAAATAAAAACACTGAAATATTTTCACCTGATTATATCTAATTAATAAAGGAGACCGCCCAATGAAAAAAAGACTTATCATATGTGCTTTGCTCGCTGCCTCTGCGCTGCTGCTTGATGCCTGCAAGGCATCGGAAAAACCCGCAACAGCCGAGAAACCAAAAGAACAGGCCGCACCAACGGTACAAGCCGGAGAAAAATTATTCAAGCAGCATTGTTCTCTCTGCCATCCCGACGGGAAGAACATTGTTAATCCCCAGAAAACATTATTCAGGGACGCCCTTGAGGCCGGCAATGTCAGAACGCCTGAAGATATCATTCACATAATGAGAAATCCCGGGCCGGGCATGAAAAAATTTGACGATATCGCCATCCCGGACAAAGAAGCAAGAGAGATCGCCGATTATATTTTGAAGACTTTCAAATAAACAATCTTACGTGTCCGGGTCGGGCAGACCTTGCAAAAAACCGCAGACTGAAAACCTGATAATTCAAGAGGCAATTATTGTTACACACAGCGGAATCTATGGTAGTATATTTATGAGACATTAATATTCGAGAGAGCGTAACAATGTGCCCCGTCATGCTGAAATTCTGACACGAAAGGTTCCATGAGAAAGGTCTCAGTTGTTTTCATATTCATATCCGCAGTTGTTCTGTTTACCCTTTATGTTTCCGGAAAAATTTCATTAGCGCAGGTCAAGCCGCCTGACGCAGAAGCGGAATCATGCGTAACATCTCAATGTCATGCCGGGATTGATAAGCAGAAATTCGTCCACGGCCCCGTTGCGGCAGGTAAATGCAAGGTCTGCCACGGCGACTCACCGGGACACAATGAAAATCCGGCGGCATTTAAATTCAAGACCATTCTGGATATTTCCAATATCTGTTTTGGGTGTCATAAAAGATTTCCTGTCAAGAAATTTACGCATTACCCCATGCTGACAGACGGATGCACGGACTGCCACAGCCCGCACGGCTCGCCGTACAAATTTCAGCTCCTGTACAAAGGCGGCGACCTCTGTTTCCAATGCCATGATGAGGCCCTTGTTGCAGGCAAGTTTGTTCACGGTCCCGCCGCTGTCGGCGGCTGCGTCGCGTGCCATGATCCCCATACCGCAGATTACGCGATGAACCTGAAAGCTGAAGGGCCTGACCTGTGTTTTATGTGCCACACGGACAAGGCGGAGAGCATCAGGCAATCTCAATTTGTCCATAAACCTGTCGCGGAGAAATGCACGAGGTGCCACAATCCTCACTCTGCATCGAAACAGTTCATGCTCGCATCAACGGCTCCAGCCTTATGTTATAGCTGCCACCCCGACAAAAAAGAACAGATAAGCGCTGAAGCCGTCAGGCACGGCGCCCTCGATACAGAGAGGTCCTGCCTCAATTGTCATGACCCCCATAATTCCAATATTGCGCGGATCCTTCTTGGGAACTCAATGGACGTGTGCATAAGCTGCCACGACAGGGAATACAAACTGCCGGACGGGACGGTCCTGATGAACATGAAAAAGTGGCTTGCCGACAACAAGGACCAGCACGGGCCCATACGGCAAAAAGACTGTTCCGGCTGTCACAACCCTCATGGGTCGGAGAATTTCAGGATCTTGCGAAAACCTTATCCCCCGACATTTTATGAGCCTTTCAGCGTTGAAAATTACGCCCTGTGTTTCAGTTGTCATGATAAAACCATAGTGCTGGATCCGGAGACCGAGAAGCTGACAAATTTCAGAAATGGAAATGACAACCTCCATTTCAGACATGTAAATAAACCGTTAAAGGGCCGGACTTGCAGGGCCTGTCATGAGACCCATGCAAGCAATTTTCCCAAACACATCAGAACGTCCGTCACGTTTGGCGAATGGGAATTGCCTCTCAATTATCAGAGAACGGAGACCGGCGGAAGCTGCGCCCCGGGCTGTCACAAGTTAAAAAAATACGACAGGGTCAACAAAGAAATAAACCAATGATCACACCTGCCCTGTCTTCACAGTTCTTCATATTACTACTGCGGTGCTATAATGTTTCTGATGGATTTCACCGAATACCTCAAAAAGCAATATTCCAAACCCCTGGTGATAATATCAGCTTACATACTTGTGTTTTTAATCGGCTGCGTTGATTACTTGACCGGGGAAGAGTTAAGCATTTCAATATTTTATTTACTGCCTATTATTTTTATCGCATGGTTTTTAAATATCAGGGCGGGGATTTTTATGTCTGTTGCCAGTACCGCTGTCTGGCATATAACCGCTTTAATGGTAAGCCATAACTATTCCAACACCTTGATATCCTACTGGAACAGCGCCATTCAATTTGGCTTCTTTCTGACAATAGTTATTATTTTATCAGCTTTGAAAATGGAATATATAAAAAGGGAGGGTCTTATTGCCGAATTAAAAGACGCCCTTGCTGAATTAAAGCGTTCGAAAGAAGAATTAACGCAAAAAACGCAGGAGCTGGCGGATTCAAATGAAGAGCTCGAAAGATTTGCGTATGTGGCGGCGCATGACCTCAAAGGGCCGCTGACCGCGGTTGAGGGGCAGGTCAATCGCCTCCGCCGCCGTCACAAGGACAAGCTGGACCCGGATGCTGAAAAGATCATAGGATACGCACTGGACGGCATCAACAGCATGAAGGCGTTAATCAATGATCTGCTGTCATACGCAAGGGTGGGCACAAAGAACGAAGATTTCAAAGCGGTCAATTGTAATGATATCGTAAGCCGGGCCATCTCAAATCTCCAGACGGACATCGCCGGAAAAGGCGCGCTTGTGACCCATGACGATCTGCCCGACGTTCTTGCGGACAATATACAGATGACCCAGTTGCTGCAGAATTTGATAGGCAACGCCGTGAAGTTTTGTGATGATAAAACGCCGCGCGTTCATGTTTCAGCGAAGCAGAAGGATGGGGAGTGGGTTTTTTCAGTCAGCGACAACGGCATCGGCATCGATTCTAAGGATGCAGAACGTATATTTAATATCTTTCAGCGCCTGCACAGCAATACTGAATATCCGGGAACAGGCATTGGCCTTGCTATCTGCAAAAAAATTGCGGAACGACATGGAGGCCGGATATGGGTAAAGTCGGAACCGGGAAAAGGCTCTACGTTCTTTTTTACAATACCGCCCCGTTAAGTTTTTGCATTGAGAAGAGCTGTCCTATTACAGGCTGTGAATTAAATAAACTACAAGGAAGGTCCCTATAGCAAGAATTGAAAGTGTAAGCAGGACGTCAAGTATTAATGACGGCTGATACGAGTCCTCGTCTATCTGCTTTTCAACTTTCTTGTATCTGATAAAAGCAAGAACCCCCATCAGGGCGCCAAGCCCGACAAGAATTATTCCAAATATTGAAGAATAACCGCGAGGTGGAGAGGCAACTTCTTTTCCCAAAATAAACGACATCTGTTTTACAAAAATTGCAAATTTTTCCACGACGAAGCCGAATGCCATTATCCCTATGCTCGTGCGGATCCACGCGAGGAACGTCCTTTCGTTCGCCATGTGCACTCGGCGGTTGCGTACTTTTGGAGAATTTTTATCTTCAGGCATTGTTGTCATATTCCGATTTAAGCGCGGCCTGATAAAATTTCATGGCATATTCCTTCACCATTTTCCTGGCGCTGAATGAGGGGGCCGCGCTTACTATTGCCTCTTTCATTTTCTTGACCCAGTCACGGGGAAAGCCGTCGCCGTCCGCTTTATAATAAATCGGAATCACTTCCTTTTCAAGGATGCTGTAGATGGAATCCGAATCTTTGGCGTCATCAGCGCCTTCAAAGGCCCAGCCGTTATTGCCGTTAAAGCCTTCGATCCACCAGCCGTCAAGGATGCTCAGGTGCGGAATGCCGTTTAAAGACGCCTTCATCCCGCTTGTGCCGCAGGCCTCAAGCGGCGGCACAGGGTTGTTCAGCCAAACATCAACTCCGTGCACAAGGTATTGGGCCAACTGTTCATCATAATCTTCAACAAATGCGATACGGCCTCCGAAAGACGGGTCCCTGGCTGTATTGAATATCTGCTGGAGAAGATGCTTGCCGGGATCGTCGTCAGGGTGCGCCTTTCCCGCAAAGATTATCTGGACGGGCCTCCACATGTCATTCAGCATTTTTTTCAGCCGTTCTACATCCTGCAGTATGAGGGCCGCCCTTTTATATGTCGCAAACCTGCGGGCAAAACCCAGTGTCAGCACATTCGGGTCCAGGAGAACACCGGATGCCAAAACTATACCCGTATCGGCTTTGTCCTTATGCCATCTCTGTCTGGCCCTTTCCATGATCCTCATTATCAGCTTCATCTTGAGCCAGTAATGGGCCTTCCATAAAACTTCATCGGGAATATCATAGACAAGCTTCCAGATATCAGGGTTGTCATGTTCTGACAGCCAGCCGGGACCGAGATACCTTGTGAAAAGAAGCTCCGTCCTCGGTTCGATCCAGGTGGGGACGTGGACGCCGTTTGTTATATGGGTGATCGGAACTTGCTCCTCCGGCGTATCTGGCCATAGAGACTGCCACATGCGCCGCGCCACTTCTCCGTGCCTCTTGCTCACGCCGTTGTGATACTGTGACATCTTCAATGCAAATGCGGTCATGTTAAACCCGGCATCCGGATCTTTGGGGTTGGTCCCAAGGTTAAAAAATGTGTCGTGGTCCAGTCCCAGCGCCGCCCAGTAAGAACTGAAATATTTTTCCATCAGTGAAAACGGAAATACGTCATGGCCTGCGGGGACAGGGGTATGAGTTGTAAAAATAGTGGTCTCCCGAACCTGCTCAATAGCATCCTTATAACTCATGCCTGCTTCGATCCGTTCCCTTACGCGCTCAAGTATCGCAAAGGCCGGATGGCCTTCATTAAGGTGAAGCGCGGAATGTTTTATGCCTAATGCCCTCAAGACCTCTGTGCCGCCAATACCGAGGACAATCTCCTGCCTCAGGCGCTGCTCAATGCTTCCGATGTAGAGGTGTGACGATATGGTCCTGTTCCACGGATCGTTTATCTCAAGGTTGGTGTCTATGAGATATAATGAAATCCTGCCTACCCGCACCTTCCATACTTCAACATGGATCGGCGGGTCGATCACGGGGACTTTTACAGTCAGGCGGTCTCCTTTATCATCAAGCACGCGGTAGATGGGGGCGTTCTCCCTGTCAAGTGTCGCGCTCTCGCTTCCCTGCCATCCATCCGGTGAAAGCCGCTGCCGCAGGTATCCCTCCGGGTACATAAACCCTACCGCGATAAGCGGCACACCGAGGTCGCTGCTCTCCTTCAGAAAATCTCCCGCAAGGAAACCGAGGCCTCCGGCATAAAACGGCAGAGAATGATGCAGTCCGTATTCAGCGGAAAAATACGCGATAGGGAGGACCCCCGGATCAGCGATATTTTCATAGAACCATCCCGCGCCTGATTTCATTTCTGATGTGAATCTCGCCATGACAGCGTCATAGTGTCTGAGAAATTTCAGGTCCTTCAATGCCGATTCAAGAATTTCCCTGTCAATGTAATGGAGCATTTTGACCGGATTATGGATACTGACTTTCCAGGCGGAACGGTTCAGCATTTTAAAAAGCATCCTTGCGTCAGGGTGCCAGCTCCACCAGAGGTTGTAAGCAAGCTCGCCGAGTCCGGCTATCCTGTCAGGGATTTGAGGGAACCTCGTTTTGACGTCGATCATGATTAAGTAAAATTATACACCAGAAAGCCTCATCGCGCATTCAAAACGAAACATAATCAAATCACCCCCCCCCAGATCTTCCCCTCCTGTTCACCCCAGTTTACTTCTGAAACAATAATTGAGCTCACGGAATTTTCCATTTCTTAAATTTCAAAGCGTTGCAAGCTGGCACGCATCTTGGATTAATACGGATGAAAGTCTTAAAGGAGGCCCTGATGATAAGAGAGAAACTTCTATTTGTAACAAAAGGAGGTGAAGACTGCGACAATGGTTTTCCTTATATCCTTGAGCTCGCAAAGACGCTGAACGCGGGGATTGCGATGCTGATGGTTTACAACAAAAACGCCATGAATGCTTATGAAGATGTGATGGCCGCTGTTGCGTTTGCGGAAGCCGGAGACCTCGAAACAGTAAAGCAATTGACACAGTCCCAGGAAAAAGAGATCAAGGAAGCCTCGGACAAAAAGATCAGAGAGATGTATGAGAAATGCAGTGAGAATTCAGTGCCCTTCACTCATCAGGTAATAGCTGATGACGCGATAAAGTCGATAAAGAATTTTTTGAAAGACAGGCCAGGCATAGATATGGTCCTGTTAAGCCCAAACCTTTATGCTGGCAAGAAAGGCATTGACCTGAAGGAACTGCTCAGGAACATAACAAAGCCTATTGTCTCCATTTCAAAGCTGGCAGGGGCAAAGGCATAAAAAAGACAAACGGGTAAGGGCGGCCTTAAACGCCCGCACAATAAAAAGGAGGATTAAAAATGAAAAAACTTTTCAAAAAACTGGAAGACATTTACGCTGCCGCCGCATTCGCTGAGGCAGGTGAGTTTGATACCGCAAGAGAGATCGTGAGAGACAGAAAGTCTGCGGACAAGCATCTCAGGAAGAGAGCTGACAAGGACCAGCGTCCAAGAGTTAACGCGAATTGATAGTGTCCCAACATGATGTTAAATGTCATTCCGGCTTGACCGGTAACCCCCTTCATCCCCCTTAAACTAAGGGGAAAGAGGGAGTTAATGAAGGATTCCCGACAAGCGGGAATGACAAAAACAAATATACATCCAATAAAAATTTTAAGGAGGGTAAAAAAATGTCAGAAAGTAAAGTCAAAAAGAAGCCTGTCGGAAAGATGGTTTTTATGGGCATTATTTCCATAGGGCTTTATGCGCTTCTGCTTTCACAGCAGGATTTTCTTAACGAGGTTTTTGGAAAGGGCGGAGCATACGCATTCCTGCCGATAATCACAGCTTTTCTTTTTTCGTTTGTGCACGGTTCATTCACCGGCGACTTCTGGACTGTCTTAGGTGTGGAAGCCGCGAAAAAGAGAAAGGAGGTAAAGTAAGATGCACGACGTGGTCAATGCAGCGGCAAACTTTATTAATCTCGATGTAATGAATATCGTCTATCTTTTTCTCGTCGGATTTGTCGGCGGCCTTGTAAGCGGTTTTATCGGTTCTGGAGGCGCCTTTGTTCTCACTCCCGCTATGATGAGCATGGGAGTGCCCGGCCTCGTAGCGGTGGCAAGCAACATGTGCCACAAATTTCCCAAAGCGCTTATCGGATCTATTAAACGCGCAAAATACGGGCAGGTTGATGTGAAACTCGGCATAGTCCTCGGCATCTCAGCGGAAGCCGGAGTTCTCTATGGCGCTCAGATACAGGAAAACATCAAGAAGTCATTCGGAGAAGCAGGTTCAAACCTGTATGTAAGCGCTGCATTTGTTGTAATACTTGCCATAGTCGGCGGGTTCGTATTGCTGGATGCATGGAAGACCTATAAATCCGGCGACACCCAGCAGGACCAGGAAAAGGTCACCAAACTTGCACGCTGGGTGCAGTCAGTCCATATCCCCGGTACAATGGTATACTTCAAGAGTCTCAATGCGAAGATTTCCGTACTCTTCACAATACCCCTTGGATTTGCAACAGGTATGCTTGCCGCAACAATCGCGGTCGGCGGTTTCATCGGGGTCCCTTCAATGATCTACGTTCTCGGAGCGCCAAGTTTGATGGCGTCCGCGACAGAACTTGTGATCGCATTTGTAATGGGGCTCGGCGGATCATTCAAATACGCGATGCACGGACTGGTCGATATCCGTCTTGCAATGATCATCCTCGCAGGCTCTCTATTCGGCATTCAGCTTGGCGCGATCGGAACAACCTATGTAAAACCATACATGATTAAAATCGTAATGGGAACGATCATGGTCATCGTGTTGTTCAGCCGCGCCCTGATGGTGCCTGTCTACATGTCCCAACTACATCTGATACAGGAGATCAGCGCAGGTACAGTAAAGACATTGAAGAGCGTGAGTTTTGGTATAATGATATTCGCGCTTGCATTAGGTGCCTTCATAGTGCTTAAAGCAATGTGGCAGGGACGCAAGGCACAGCAGGAGCTGGCAGCCAGGGAAGTATTCGAGCAAAGCAAAATTTAAGACAGCAGTTTAATTGAAAATGTCATTCCAGATGTAGGGGTTTGATTGATCAAACCCCTACAAAAATTTTAACTATGGGCCTTTACAGAAAAATACTTGTCGCATTTGACGGTTCGGAATCAAGCGTGAACGCCCTCTTGCAGGCATTCACTCTTGCCAACGATGAGAAATGCTGGATAACCGTAGCGACTGTAGTGCCAACCTATGAAGGCGACCTCGATCTCACCGGCGTAAAAGACATCCACGAAACACTAAGACACACCGGGGAAGAAGTCATGTCGAAGGCAAAAGCAATCGCGGGAAAAAAACGGGCGCTCATAAAAACCGTCCTTGAGGAAGGTATCCCCTATGAAAAGTTAGCGGACCTGGCAGAAGCTGAAAACTACGGGATCATCATTATGGGCAGGCGGGGGAAGTCACGTCTTGAAAGGGCGTTTGTAGGCAGTGTAACAGCCCGCGTTATCGGGCACAGTACAAAGGATGTTCTTGTCGTTCCTGAAACTGCAACGATCTGCTGGAAAAATATTTTGTTCGCTACCGACGGCTCAACTTACAGCAATGCCGCGACAGACAAGGCCATTGCATTTGCGAAATCATACGGCGGAGAAATAAAGGTCATATCCGTTGTCGATGTCCCGACTGAATTTTACGCGGAAGCACCGAAGGCTGTAGAAGACCTGATCAAAAAAGCAAAAGAATTTGTTGCGGTAGTCAGGCAAAAGGCACATGAATCTGATATCAAGGCAACGACCTTTGTCGGCGAAGGTGAAGCGTACAGCGTAATAACGGAATTGGCAAAAAAAGAAAAGGCCGACGTACTCGTCATGGGAAGCCACGGCCGCACGGGTTTCTCGAAAATCATCATGGGCAGCGTCACCGAAAAAGTAATCGGCTACGCCCCCTGCCCCGTGCTTGTAGTGAAGGCGTGAATAGGAATTGATGCAGATAAACGGCGGCAGGAGTTGTCTTCTACCGCAAACTTTCTAAAGAAGAAGTTTTGTTATCAACCAGATTTTATTTCTGATTTTGAAAAGCTCCTCCCCTGAAGTATGGTACTCAGAGAAAATAATCTGGGTTATTGATCAATTAGCGTGACCTACGCGAGCTTTGGCTATCTTGATTAATTGTCTCAGGGCTTCATTTACTGCCTCATCATTGGGGAAAACTTTAGCTATCTCTGGCTCTAATAATATTAAATTAGTACCGGCATGAAACTGCTTTGCGTATTTGCCCCTGACGCCGCCCTTCATCTTATAGAAATCATATTCTGCCCGGAGGTCGTCATCTAATTTTGGTTCAGATTTCTTCTTCATAATATTTCCTTTCATGGCGTGTTGCCTTTCTTGCACTTATAATGCGCACATGTCCCCTTCTATAAGTATGAGCAACAACAAGTAATCTTCCTGCGTTTGACGACCCGATAATGATAAATCTGTTTTCCTGAGTCGAATGATCAGGATCAGGGAACGTAACAGACAAAGAGTCGCCAAAAGCTGTTGCCGCTTCATAGAATGAGACACCATGTTTTTTTATATTTCCTGCTGCCTTATTTTGATCCCATTCAAATTCCATGCGTATAGTATAGCAAGGATCACTTTTTTTGCGTAAAATCTAACGAGTCTGTAGAAAAAGTCATCGGTTGCCCGATTGTCATAGACGATTTTCCTCTTCCTTAGCGACAATAGAAATTTGGAAAAGGTTCTCGTAATGACTTAATCTGTCTGTCTGTCTGTCTGTCTGTCTGTCGCAGGATTGATGCCAGAAGCCTATGCACTACCATGCCCACTTATCCCTTGAAAAAATAAATGTGTTTTGTAGAGCTATGCTTGAGTCAGGATAATTAATTAAACCATATTCAGCATGGTGGCTGTCAAGGAAATTCGTTATTTGCCAGATTGCGCAAATAGATGATCAGGAAATTCTGAAAACAGAAAGCCTCCTCAACCGACCATTACGCCGACTGAGGAGGCTTCTTTTTACTACCACCTATGTGATGCTATGTCTACTTCTTTTTCTCCATTGCGGGAGACATTTCTTTCTTTACGTGAGCTGCCTTAACATCTATGCTCTTTGCGGTGTTTTTACCGTCAGCTTCGGTATACTTTACAGTAACCTTTTCTCCGGTTTTTAAGTCTGCAAGGGTCTTCATGTCTTTACCCGCCATGATCTTGGTCTTATCATCAACGGAAATCGCGACGTCGCCCTTCTTGCCTTTTACAGTAAGTGTCTTTGCGGCTGCATCGACTGCTGTAATTTCACCGGTTACCTGCACATGCTTGGCTGCTTCCTTTTTGGCCGGTGCTGCTTTCTGCTCCATTGCCGGAGCTGCAGGGGCCGTCTTATCTGCTGCAAATGACATGCTTGTAACTGCAAAAACGAAAATCAAAGAAAGTACAACTGTTAATATCTTCTTCATTCAAATCACCTCCTTTCATGTTTATTGTTTTACAAACAACTTCTTACGGCACTATTCTCACAGATACCGCTTCATTCACGCCTTCTTTTGTAGTGGTATATTTGACCTTGACCTTATCGCTTTTTTTGATCTTGTCCAAAGTTATGGCCGCGGATTTCACTCCGTACAAAGTGGTGGTTGACGTCACAAGAAAACTCACCTTTTTACTTTTTACGTCTGTGACAACGATCTCCGACTTCGTGCCTTTTACAGGGTCGGCCAACGAAATTTCCTCCACCTTGCCGGTGAACGTTTTTGTTTCATTTTTCTTTGCTGTCTTGCCTTCTGCCTTTTGAGCAAAAGTTAGAACATTAATGCCGCACAGGACAAATAATGCAATTACAGCAGCGACTATCTTTATATTCATTTCTTTTCTCATCTCACTTTACCTGGTATTAACATAATACAATGATGATTAAACCTTCGTTAGAAGAAAATTAGAATTTTCTAATCAGAAACAACTCTTCTAACCAAGTTTATATTTAAACACAGCACAGGTATGACGAATAAACATTGCGATACCTTGTTCTGTCATTACGGCTTGTCCGCAATCTTTCTCAAAGAAGGACTCCCGACAAGCGGGAGTGACAGAACTGAAGACATTTGTATGCAGAGATCGCTAAGCGTGGATCATTGGAAGGTAGATTATGAAGGTTGTGCCCTGATGCAGTTTGCTCTCTACTTCGATCCTGCCTTTGTGCGCTTCTACAATTGATTTGGCTATGCTCAGTCCCAGTCCGAACCCCGGCGTATAGCGGGCCTTGTCCAGACGGTAGAAACGGTCGAAGATGTGTTCGATCTCGCTTTCGGGAATCCCTATGCCGGTATCGCTGATAATGATCTTTGCATAATCACCTGAGGGCGTGGCGCTTACAATTATCCCGCCTTTACCCGGCGTATATTTAATAGCGTTGTCCAGCAAGTTAACGAAAAGTCGCTTCAACTGGTTATTGTCTCCGTAAATAGTAATGGTATCCTGTGTTATAAAATCCATACCGATATTTTTCTGGGCCGCTAATACTTTCATGTCATCTACAATAGACTTCAGCATGGGAGCTACATCCAAACGCTTCATATCAAGCACAACAACGCTGCTGTCAAAACGCGCGAGCATCAGCAGGTCTTCTACGATCTTATTGATCCTGTTGACCTCTTCGAGATTGCTGAGCAGGACCAATTGATATTCTTCCACTGAGCGCATCTTCTTTAACACAACCTCCATCTCGCCTTTTAAGACAGCCAGAGGAGTTTTCAGCTCATGAGCAAAGTCTTCGATAAATTGCCTCTGAGAAGAAAAGGCATGTTCAAGCCTGCCAAGCATCTCGTTGAAGGTATCGGCCAGCCTTTTGATCTCGTCTTTAGTGTCGGGGATATTTACTTTTAGTTTCAAATTCTCGGCAGTAATCTGATGGATCGTATCAATCATTTTATCAACGGGATTTAAAGCGATCTTCGCAAGAAAGACCCCGATAATGCCTGTTAAAAAAACGGTCAGCGGCAGGAGCACAAACAAAGTTATTTTAAGATTCTGCAAGGCGACTTCAATTGAACTGAGCGGACTTGCAACCTGCACAATATATGAGACCCTGTTATTTTCGACTACGGGCATAGTGAGCACCCGCAATGCCGTCGGCACGTTCTTTGTAAATTCGACAGTGACCGTATCAAAGCGGATTTTTTTCTGCAGCTCTGATTTTAAGGCCTCTTTTGAAAAGATTGAAATGTTAGGGATATTTTTCGAAGTAGCGATAAGCGCTCCGTTCACGTCAAAGATCTGCACAACTATATTGAGCAGGTCCGGGTCATCTGATTTTTCTTCAACCCATCTCTGGGCAATTTTGGCAAAGTTAATATTATTTATTTTGCTGAACACTGCTTCTGATTTTATCCCGGCTGCTATGGCGTCCAATCGTTCAGCCTCCCAGTAAGTATCTATGGAGTCAACGATTCCCCCCGCCCTCGATTGCAGTAGATCATCTTTGTCTCCAAACAGCGTCTGACTGACGTTGCGGTAAAGCGCTATGCTGAATACAGAAAGCGTTAAAGCCAGTATAAGCATGTACCAGAGGATAATTTTAAACCTGATGGATTGTATAAACATATTCAGCCTGTTACTTCAGGATATAGCCCCTTCCGCGCAGCGTTTGGATCAGTTTGTTTTTATGCCCCTTGTCAATCTTGTTCCGCAGGTAATTAATGTAGACGTCTATGACATTGGTATATGTGTCGAAATTAACATCCCAGACATGTTCTGAGATCATGGTCCTGGTAACAACTGTCCCCGCGTTACGCATAAGATATTCCAGTAAAGCATACTCTTTGACGGTCAGTTCGATCTCTTCGCCTGAGCGGGTAACTTTATGGTTCAATAGATCAAGCACAAGATCACCTGTCTGTAGCTTGGTTGTCTCATAAGAATCTCTTTTCCTCAGCAGAGCCCGTATACGGGCCAACAATTCTTCAAACGCAAACGGCTTGGTCAAATAATCATCCGCCCCTGAATCCAGACCTTGAACTTTGTCTTTAACTGTGTCCCTTGCGGTAAGTATCAGGATAGGAGTGAGAATTTTTTCTTCTCTTAATTTCCTGCATAAGCTGATTCCGTCAATCTTCGGGAGCATTAAGTCCAATATCACCATGTCGTATTTTTCTGTTGTTGCGCGGAAATGCCCTTCCTCTCCGTCAGATGCTATATCCACAGAATACCCCTCTTCTTTCAGACCACGTTTTATGAAATCAGCAATCTTCTTCTCATCCTCTACAACAAGGATTCGCATTCTACTTCCTCCCTGATATTTTGACAGGCAACAATTTAGGAAGATCCCCGTGCCAATTAGTAGTTATCTCGACAGTAATGACAAAGTTATTATCGAAAATTCGTGATGTCATATCTAATTTATTTTGATTTGTTCAAAAATATTATATATCAGATGACAGGAAAAACAAGGAAGCCTCCTCAGTTCATCGACGGATATAGAGACATCGCCCTTCTTGCCCTTTACGGTAAGTGTGTTTGCCGCTGCGTCAACTGCTGTAATTTCACCGGTTACCTGCACATACTTGGCTGCTTCCTGTTTCTCTGCTGCAAAGGACATGCTTGTAACGGCAAAAACAAAAACCAACGAACGTACAACTGATAGTATCTTCTTCATTCAGAATCACCTCCTTTCATGTAAAGGTTAGATATTGGTATTACACCCAACATGACCTTATCATTTTCGTGATAATGTCCAAAGTTATAGATGAGGATTTCACGCCTTAGTGGTGGTTGACGCTAAGATAAAGTAGCCAGCACAGACAGTATAGTTCAGGCTTATCGCAGATACTTACATGGAAATTTCGGCTACAGATACTCTCTTTGATATTGCATTCAACCGCGTCCCCAACTTGTGTTGTGTATTATACAGAAAATTTAAAAAATAATGCAGCCTAAATATTTTATTAATTTTATCTACATCCCGCTCTTAAAAAAACCTGGGGTGAGGCAATCCAATAAAAAAAGGCCACTGATTTATCAGTGGCCATTTTTTACAGCAGGAATCAGAGTAAGGGGGTCAAGGCACACGGCCAATTAGTACTGGTTAGCTAAATCCGTCACCGGACTTACACACCCAGCCTATCAACGTGGTAGTCTACCACCGACCTTTAGTGCCGATTGCTCGACAGGGAGACCTAATCTCGAGGTGGGCTTCCCGCTTAGATGCTTTCAGCGGTTATCCCGTCCGGACATAGCTACTTGGCGTTGCTCTTGGCAGAACAACCAACACACCAGAGGTCCGTCCATCCCGGTCCTCTCGTACTAAGGACAGCTCCTCTCAAGTCTCCAGCGCCCACAACAGATAGGGACCGAACTGTCTCACGACGTTCTGAACCCAACTCTCGTACCGCTTTAATGGGCGAACAGCCCAACCCTTGGGACCTACTTCAGCCCCAGGATGCGATGAGTCGACATCGAGGTGCCAAACCGCGTCGTCGATATGAACTCTTGGACGCGATAAGCCTGTTATCCCCGGCGTACCTTTTATCCGTTGAGCGATGGCCCGTCCACGTGGAGCCACCGGATCACTAAGCCCTACTTTCGTATCTGCTCGGCTTGTTTGCCTCACAGTTAAGCCTCCTTATGCCTTTGCACTCGATGGCTGATGTCCGACCAGCCTGAGGAGACCTTTGGACGCCTCCGTTACCTTTTGGGAGGCGACCGCCCCAGTCAAACTACCCACCAGACAGTGTCCTTTCCCGAGTTTATCAGGACAAGTTAGAATCTCAATAAAACAAGGGTGGTATTTCAAGGTTGGCTCCATAGAAACTAGCGTCCCTACTTCATAGCCTCCCACCTATCCTACACATGTCTGACCAAAATTCACTGTCAAGTTGTAGTAAAGGTGCACAGGGTCTTTCCGTCTAGTTGCGGGTAACCGGCATCTTCACCGGTACTTCAAGTTCGCCGAGCCCCTCGCAGAGACAGCGCTCAAGTCGTTACGCCATTCGTGCAGGTCGGAACTTACCCGACAAGGAATTTCGCTACCTTAGGACCGTTATAGTTACGGCCGCCGTTTACCGGGGCTTCGATTCAGAG